>JAFZBM010000104.1 GCA_017561765.1 Bacteroidales bacterium
AATCCACCACCACGTCGGGCAGCCTGTGCTTGCGCGCCATCTCCACGCCGTCAGTTACGTGCCTTATGATGTCCTCGGCACTTTGCTGAGGCGGAAGTCCGGTATGGTACTTCTGGTCCTCGCTCTTGTTGAGCATGGACTCGTTCTCGATGAAGCACATGGGATTGTTCATCTTGCCGATGTCGTGATAAAGGGCCCCAACCCTGAGCAGCAGCGGATTGGCATCGATCGAGCGGGCTGCGGCATCGGCCATGTTCATGACCTGAAGCGAATGCTGGAATGTACCAGGGGCCTTCTGCTCAAGTTCGCGGAGCAGCTTGCTGGACGTATCGGCGAGTTCGGAGAGACGCGAGTTGGACACAAGGTTGAATATCTTTTCGAAGAGATATATCAGAGGATATCCCGCAACGGCCAGCATGGAAGCGATGAACAGACGGAGCAGATCCGGGAAGACCACGCCTCCCACGGCGCCCGTGAGCCTGAGCGCCAGATACGCCAGCGCCATGCTCGCGAAGGTCATAAGGGCCAGCACGAACTGCTTCCAGCCCTTTCCGAGTGCCGGGAAGCCGATTATAGACACGATGCCGCCGACAAGGAAGATGATGAACAATGCGGAACCGTGATCGGCGTAAATGAGCAGCGGCATCAGGGAGATGATGTACACCGGAATTATAACCTTGCCGCGCACGAATGCCTGCAGATAAAGGGCCGCAAGCGTAAGGGGCGTGATATACAGCCAGCGGGAGTCGAAACGGGTGATCAGCAGTATGGTAACCGCTGCCAGGGTGAACACAAACAGCAGATAGTAATAACGGGAGTCGCTGAAAATGTCGGCGTTGCTGTAATAGATCACAATCAGCAGGAGGACTACCAGGATAAGCGCCACCAGGAAGTTGCCAAGCACTTCCAGATACACGGGACGCGACGAACCGATGTTGGCCTCATACTCTTTCTTGTAGGAATCCAGGATCTGTGCTATCTCCGCGGTCACAATCTCTCCCTTGGACACAATGAGCTGGCCTGCAGAGACATAGCCACGTGTGGGAGAGATGCGGGAAGCGGCGTCGGCATTCACGGCATCGGTGGTCTGGGAGTCGAAGACGAGGTTCGGCACGACAAGATTATAAACCGAACTTGCCTTGAGCAGCGAATCCACCGACATGGTATCGACCTGCGCCTGAATCTCGGCAAGCAGCTTCGAACGCGCGACAGAAAGGCCCAGGATATTGTCGGCAGGCACTTTCACCGCCCTTTTGTCACGTTGTATATAGATTACGTCACTGTCCTGGGGCAGGGCGTCGTCGGACACCACTCCCCTGTCCATGATTGACGCCAGGGAGGCGGCCACAAGAGAGTCCAGGCCGCCGAGCTGGAGGTCCGATGCCTTCCGCAAGCTCGAGGCGGTAACATCGGGCAGGGAATTATAATAAGGCACATAAACATCCGTAGCCTTGTCCATTTCGTCCCTGATCTGGTCGGCGGTCTTGAGAACCGGAAAATCAAAGGGAGCGAACAAGGTTTCATATTCCCAGGTTCCGCCTTTCTTGTAATCATAGTCGAAGCGGGCGGCCCTTGGTGCAATGGCCGCAAGCAAAGCTACAACGATAAGCGCGGGGAATACCTTATTTAAACGGACTGTCTGTTTCACGTGCTATATACTTGTAAGTCAATTTATCAGTAAGGCGCGGGAATAAGCGGTGGGCCCACACCGTGGCCTTGCCCAGGCCGGTAAGGATTAGTTCGGATTTACGCTTGCACAAGCCACGGGCCAGGTGCCTCGCACACTCCTCGGCGCTCATCAGCTTGTCTTCATCGAGAGGCGTCTCCCCCTGCGCGCTTCCGTCGGCGGTAAGCGCGGCATTGCGCACATTGGACGAGGTATAGCCCGGTGCGAAAACGAGCACGCCAAGGCCGTCTTTCATATGCTCGATGCGAAGGGTGTCGAGGAATCCGCGTATGGCATACTTGGAGGAACTGTAACCGGTTCGGGCGGGCAGGGCGGAATAACCGGCGATGCTTATGACGCCGACCACCTGGCCCTTGCTCTCCAGCAGATACGGGAGGGCATATTTGGTACAGTTCACAGTTCCCCAGAAATTGACGTCCATCAACTTATGTATCACCTTGAGGTCCAGGTCCTTGAACATGGCGCGCATGGACAGGCCGGCATTGTTAACAAGTATGTCCAGGCGGCCGAAGCGCTCAACTGCGGCATCCACCATGGCCTTGCAGTCGGCCTCGTAGCTGACGTCACATTTCACGCAGAGTACATGGGACGGATCGGCCACAGAAGGAGCCAGGGTGCACAGTTTGTCGTACGAACGGGCAGCCATGACCACCTTTGCGCCAAGGCTGCCGAAGAGCCTGGCGGAGGCCAGGCCGATGCCCGAACTGGCACCGGTCACTATCACCACTTTACCGCTGAAATACTGTTGAAGGTTCATTTAGTCAATCTTCATCTCGGCTATGTCGTCGCCGTCGTAGAGGCCGGCGTCGAGCTTGGCCTTGATTTCCTTGAATGCATTGAGAGTATACTCCACGTCCTCCATGGTGTGGGCCGCGGTGGACACTATGCGGAAGATAATCATACCCTTGGGTATCACGGGATAGATTACCATGGAACAGAAGATACGGTAATTCTCGCGCAGGTCCTTGGCCATCTTGGTAGCCTGGGCCACGCCGCCGAAAATGTGCACCGGGGTAACGCATGCCTGCGCCTCGCCGATGTCGAATCCCTGTGCCTTGAAGCCGTCCTGGATAGCATGGGTAATGGCCCAGCATTTGGCGCGGAGTTCGTCCCCCTCGGGGGAATCGATAATCTCCATACGCTTCATGTTTCCGATTACCAGCGGCATGGGGAGGGATTTCGCGTACATCTGGGAACGCATGTTGGCGCGCAGGTAGTTGATGATCTTGTGCGGACCGGCGACGAAACCGCCTATGCTCGCCATCGACTTGGCGAAGGCTCCGATGTACAGGTCGATGTCGTCCATGCAGCCGAGCTGCTCGGAAGTGCCGCGCCCGTGCTCGCCCAGCAGGCCGAAGCCGTGGGCGTCGTCGATGAGTATGCGGAACGGGTATTTCTTCTTGAGTGCGGCAATCTTGTCAATGATGCCGAGGGCCCCGGTCATTCCGAAGACTCCCTCGGTGATGAGGAGCACTCCCCCTCCGTTCTCTTCCGCCACCTTGCAGGCACGGGCGAGAACCTTCTCGCAATCGACTATGTTGTTGTGACGGTATTTGTACTTCTCGCCTATATGGAGACGTATGCCGTCAAGCAGGCAGGCATGGCACTCGGCGTCGTAAACTATGACGTCATGGCGTGCGGTCAGCGCGTCAATGGTGGAGACAATGCCCTGATAACCAAAGTTATAGAGGAATGCATCCTCTTTCTTTTCGAAGCGGGCGAAAGTTTGCTCCAACTGCTCATGATAGCGGGTGTGACCACTCATCATGCGGGCTCCCATGGGGTAAGCGAGTCCCCACTGCGCGGCGGCTTCGGCATCGGCCTTGCGCACGGCGGGATGGTTCGCCAGTCCCAGATAGTTGTTGAGACTCCAGTTCAGTACCGGAGTGCCGTTGAATATCATGTGGGGGCCCAGTTCTCCCTCGAGACGGGGGTACATGTAATAGCCGAAGCCCTGTTCGAAGTATTGGCCGATGGGGCCGCCGCTGTCGCGTTCTATACGGTCAAAAATGTCTAGCATAAAGATTTCTCGACTTCGCTCGAAATGACAAATGTGGTAAATTAAGCGTCAATGTTGGCGTAATGTGCGTTTTCCTCGATGAACTGGCGGCGGGGCGGTACGTCGTCGCCCATGAGCATTGAGAAAGTGCGCTCCGCCTGGGCGGCGTTGTCGATGGTTATCTGGCGCAGGCGCCTCTTGGCGGGATTCATAGTAGTTTCCCACAACTGCTCCTCGCTCATTTCACCAAGACCTTTGTAACGCTGGATGTTATATCCCTTGTCAGTGCCCTTGCCGAGCTTGAGCGCGGCCTCTTCCCTCTGGTCCTCGGTCCAGCAGTAGATTTCTTCCTTGCCTTTCCAGACCTTGTAGAGAGGAGGAGTGGCCAGGTACACGTATCCGTTCTTGATGAGGTCGTACATATAGCGGAAGAAGAATGTCAGGATGAGGCAGGCGATATGGGAACCGTCCACATCGGCATCGGTCATGATGACCACCTTGTGGTAGCGGAGCTTGCTCAGGTCCATATGCTTTTCGCCGGACTCGTCCTCCACCGCCACGGTAACGCCGAGCGCAGTGTAGATGTTGCGTATTTCTTCGGAATCGAAGGCGCGGTCGCCGGAAGCCTTCTCCACGTTGAGTATCTTGCCTCGCAGAGGGAGAATGGCCTGCGTGCGGCGGTCACGGCCCTGTTTGGCGGTACCGCCTGCGGAATCGCCCTCCACCAGGAAGAGTTCGCAGCGTTCCGGATCCTTGTCGGAGCAGTCGGCCAGCTTGCCGGGCATTCCGCCGCCTCCGAGAGGGCTCTTGCGCTGCACCATCTCGCGTGCCTTGCGGGCAGCGGCGCGGGCCGTGGCGGCAAGCACTATCTTGTCGATGATGGTCTTGGCGAACTTGGGATTCTCCTCCAGATAGAGGTCCAAGGCGGCCGCGGTGGCCTGGGAGACCGCAGAAGTAGCCTCGGGGTTGCCCAGCTTGGTCTTGGTCTGGCCTTCGAACTGAGGTTCCGCAATCTTGACGGAAATGACAGCGGTCAGGCCCTCGCGGAAGTCCTCGGGAGCAAGGTCGCCCTTGAACTTGTCAAGGAGCTTGTTCTTCTCGGCATACTGCTTGAGCGAACGGCTGAGGCCCATCTTGAAGCCCTGCAGGTGCGTTCCGCCCTCGATAGTATGGATATTGTTGACGTAGGAATATATCTTCTCGGAATAGCCGTTGTTGTACTGGAGGGCTATGTCGATGGGGATAATCTTGTCCGATGCGATGCACACGGGCTTGGGGATGATGGTCTGTGCGCCCGCGTCCAGATACTCGATGAACTCGCTGAGTCCCTCTTCGGAGTAGAACTCCTCGGTGCGGAAAATCTTCCTGCCGGTTGCCTTGCTTTCGCCGTTTGCGTCCTGCACGAATTCATCGACCAGCTCGCGTTCGTCGGTGAGGGAGATGCGTATGCCCTTGTTGAGGAATGCCAGCTCGCGAAGACGCGCTGCCAGGGTATCGTACTTATAGTGAGTGGTTTGCACAAAAATTTCCGGGTCCGGATGGAAGGTTATGATAGTTCCGGTGTCGGAGGCCTCGCCCTTAACCTCTACGGGTGTGATAGGCTTGCCCTTGGAATAACGCTGCTCAAAAACCTTGCCCTCGCGGTGCACTTCTGCGATCAGCAGGTCGGAAAGGGCATTCACGCAGGACACGCCCACGCCGTGCAGACCGCCGGACACCTTGTAGCTGGACTTGCTGAACTTTCCGCCGGCGTGAAGCACCGTGAGCACCACTTCCAGAGCGGAACGGTGTTCCTTCTCATGCATGCCGGTAGGAATACCGCGGCCGTTGTCGCATACCCTTATGGAATCACCTTCAAGAATATGTACGTCTATCTTGTCGCAGAAACCGCCCATGGCCTCGTCGATACTGTTGTCCACCACTTCATACACAAGGTGGTGAAGGCCGCGTTCGGCAATGTCGCCTATATACATCGAAGGGCGCTTGCGCACCGCCTCAAGTCCCTCGAGGACCTGGATACTGTTCGCGGAATACTGTTCTTCCGCCTGCTTCATCTCTTCCTGATCAATCATAATATATCTTAAAATCTCACAATTACACTAAAATCATAAATTCAGGCATGCTCCCACTATGATGGACGGGCCGCACTCGCTGTAGAGCGGGCTGATGCGCACATCATGATTCAGGAGGTTGTCGCCCTCGATCCAGAAACTGACTCTGCGGTTCAGCTTGTATTCTCCGGTAAGTCCCAGATTGACATATCCGGGGATCTTGTAAACTTTTCCGCCGGAAACAGCCTTACTGGCGGAACTCATGTCCACGGAAAGGCCGGCGTAAATACGCTTCTTCCAGTTGTAAGTACCTTTCACTCCTCCGGTTACGGCTGCCGGGGCGAACACATATTCATCGACTTTACCGGGGATGTTGTTATAGTGGACTCCACCGTCAAGGTTGAATCGCTCCGACGCCCAAGAGAGCAGCAAGTCAGCATGCAGTATGTTGCAGTCCTGGAAGTAAAGCATCTCCAGACCGCCCGGGGCGATGGCCCAGAAGGGAGCGTCCTTCATGAAGCGGTAGCCGCCCTTGAGATCGTACTGCAAGCCGAAATCGGCATGTCCGCGCAGGCCGAGGAACAGGTCGGCGATTTCGCGAACGGGACGGGGATCCCCGTAAGTGACATAGTAATGATGGGCCCTGCTCTTGTAGTCCCAGTAAGTCATCATGTGATCGCGTCCGTCGGCCCCGGCATAGATGTCCAGATAATTATTGAACAGATGCATGGTCGCGGAGATGGCGGGATGGGCGGTAACCTGTCCAGTGAACCAGCCCACGCGCGCACCGGCGTCAAAATCCATGTTGCCCATCGTAAAGAAAGCGTGTGGATGGAGCTCGAATGCCGAATAGAACGTTGTGTACAGGAACGCAAAGTCCGACGAAAGATTATACTCCTGGGATACAAACGGAGTGATATTTCCGTCCAGCTTGAATTCGTGGTCCTTGACGGGTGTCTTGCCGTTGAGCCAGTCGTAAACGTAACGGTATTTGGCTCCTAACGAGAGCACGAAGGAATTGGGCTTGTCGTAACCGAAACGCGCGGACACGTAAGGCGCATGGCAATTGTCCCTGCGGTATATCTCGTGGCCGGTGTAAACGCCGTCGTAGCCGACTTCTGCGCGCACTACAGCCCTCTTGATATTGAACCTTGCATCGGCGCCGACGGAAGTGCCGAAGTCCCAGCCTTTGTCGAAGAGCTCATCATTGCGCCAGAAGGTGCCCGGGGCGATATGGCGGTAGTCTCCGTAGAAGCCCTTGCCCGAAGCGAACACGTTGATGGCGCTGCGCTTGCGGTCCATCGCCGCCCAAACCAGGTCAAGTTCAGGACGGAAGGTATAGCCGGCCCCGCCCTTCACATACAGTTTGCGGCCGTCGTAGGGCTTCGGGTCGGGAGTGATGGTCACCGAGTAAGGCGAGAACTCATAGGCGCCTTTGTACGGAGAATCGAAAACCGAATAGTCGAAATGATAGTCGAAACGCAGCAGCGAGTCGGGCACCCTCATCGCGGGGCCCTGCTTGGTGGCGTCACCCATGCGGGTTTCGTACTCGTTGGTCACCTGCACCTCGGGATTGAGGTTCTGGGCATTAAGGGCGAGCGGAAGCAACGCTGCGGCAAGCAATATAATGTGTTTTTTCATACTCCGATTAGTTGTTAAGTTTGTAAAGCCTCGACTGCACCAGATCCAGTATATCATCATCCGCCTTTTCAGGGGTATATCCGTCGCGTATGCTTTCCAGCGTAGCCTTGGCCTGCTCGGTCTTTCCTATCTGGATGAACGTGTCGGCCAGGGTGATGTATGCGCGGGCGAGCCAGTAGTTCTGGCCACCGGACTTGTCGGAGAAATCGAACACGCCCTTCTGGACCGCGTCATAATCGGCTCTGTCGTAGGCGTCCTGGATGATAATGTAGCTGGCCTCGGCACCCTCGTCGGTAGCGGGCTGCGAAGAGATGGAACGGAACAGGGCGAGCGCCTCGTCGCGGCGGCTCGTGGCCATGTAGGACTTGGCCTTGATATAATCGGCCTCGCGCTTGAGGTCGGTCGAGACGCCGGAGGAAGCGGCTACCTCGGTGGCTGCCTGGGCCGCCTTGTCGTAATCGTGAGCCCTGTAGGCAGAACGCATCATGCCGTTGAGGGCCTCCTTGCGGTTGTCTTCCATACGGCCTTCCCTGCGAAGCTTGGAATAAGCTTCATAGGCCTGGCTGTAACGCTCAAGGCTGTAGGACAGGTCGCCAAGATGGAGCAGGGAGGCTTCGACGAAGGAACTGCTGTCGCCGGAAGAAGCCACGCGAGAATAATAGTCGCAGGCCTTTTCCTTGTTGCCGAGAGCAGCATAGGACTCGGCAAGATAGAACAGCGCGTTGGTCAGATGTGCACCGTTGGGATAGGTGTCGATATACTTCTGGAGCGATGAAGCCGCCTGCAGATAGTTGCCGGCGAGGAACACCTGCTCCGCCGTGCTGAAGTACAGTTCCTCCTTGTCGGAATCGGACTTGCCGGCAGTCAGGTTGTTGCTTTCGATGTATTCCAGATATTTCTCCGGCTCCTGGCGGGCCTGGTAGATGGATTCGATGGCGTAGAGGGCATCGTCGGCATAAGCGCTGCCGGGAAGCAGCTTAACCACCTCCTTGTAGCATTCGAGGGCCTTGTCGTAATTGGACATATTGCGGTTCACCATGCCCATGCCGATGAGGGCCTTTGCCTTGGTCTCGCGGTCGGAGGTATTGTCCTTCAGTATGGTGAATGCCTCGAGCGCCTTGCGGTTGTCGGATATGTCCATATTGGCGCGTCCGAGCTCATAGAGGCCTTCCTCGTACATGGGAGTGCCGGGCACGGACTGGAGCACATAGCCCAGAACGTCGGCCTTGGCGTTCTTGTCGCCGGACAGGCCGTAGGCCATGGCGAGCTGGCAGTAGGGATAGAGGTCCTCCTTGACGCCTATCTCCTTGATCGCCTGACGATAGGAGCTGATGGCATCCTTGTAGTTGCGCACCGCGAAATCGCAGTCGCCCCTGCGCACAAGGGCGTCCTTGCGGTTGGTCTTGCCGCCTTCGGACAGATAAATGTCAAACCAGCGGGATGCGGACGCGTAGTCCTTGGCCTTGAAATGCGAGAACGCCACGTTGTATGGCAGGATCTCGCCCTCGGGCTCGCCTTCGAGCGCGGAGATATTGTACAGGTCGGCGAAAAGCCTTGCTGCCTCGTCGTAATTCTCGGAACGGTAATTGGCCTCCGCCTGCCAGTAGCGTGCCAGCTGGCCCAGGCGGTCCTGCTTGGGCAGATAGTATGCGGCAGCCCTCAGGCAGGGCACCGCATCGCTGTAGGCGCCGCTTGCAATAAGCTGTTCGGCACGGAGGTAGTAGGCCTTGACGTAATTGTTCTGCTGGTCGGCGTCAAGCTCGTCTATCTTGTCGTACGCCTCCACGGCGGCGGCATAGTCGCGGTTATACAGGGAAGCTAGGGCCATGTAACCGTAGATTTCATCCCCGCGCTTGGAAGTGTTGTAGCGGTTGATGTAGTCGGCGAAAGGAGCAGTGTCCTTGTTGAGGTCGAAGGCCAGCTTGGCGTAGTTGAACATTGCATCCTCCTGCATCACCTGGTTCCATTCCTGCGCGGACGCATCCTTGAACGAATTCATGGCCGCTATGTTATTGCCGGTGAGGAGATAGGCGTTCGCCAGCTGGTAATTGGCTATTTGGCCCAGCGAGTCGGCGCGGTCGGTCATCTTCAGGTAGTTCTCGATAGCTCCCTTGTAGTCCTCGGAGGCGTAGAGCACCGAGCCGGCGTAGAAATAGTCGGAACGGGTCATGTTCTCCTTGGATGTGGCCGCGTAGTATTCCTTCGCCTTCTCCTTGTCGCCCTTGACCAGGTAGGACTCGGAAATTATGCGCGCCAGGTGGGCCCTGCGCACTCCGGGCTCGTCGTTATAGATACCGACGCCCTTGGAAAGCACATAATCGTAATCTTTCTGCATGAAGCGGCAGTCCACCAGATAGAAAGAAGAAAGGGCCTCGAAGCGGGGGTCGGTCACCGAAAGCTCAAGCCACTTCTGCGCCGTGGGGAAATCCTTCTGGCAGTAGCTCATATAGCCGAGGGCGTATCTGGCCGG
>JAFZBM010000105.1 GCA_017561765.1 Bacteroidales bacterium
GGGCCGCGGTCGCCTTCGCGACGCTCACGGCGCTCGCCGCCCTCACGGCGGGGACCCTTGTCGGAACCGCCGTTGCCATTGCCGTTGCCACGGCCGCCCTTGGGCTCCACGTAGCCCTCGGGCTTCTCGGTGAGGGCGCGCATCGAAAGACGCATCTTGCCGCTCTTGGCATCGTACTCGAGGAGCTTCACATCCACCTCGTCGCCTACCTTGAGCACATCCTCAACCTTGTCGGTCTTGCCCCAGGCAATCTCGCTGACATGCAGCAGGCCTTCCTTACCGGGCAGGATCTCGATGAAAGCGCCGAAGTCAAGGATGCTGACCACCTTGCCGTGATAGGTCTGTCCGGCCTCGGGCACTGCGCAGATGCTCTTGATCCAGTCGAGAGCCTTCTGCATGGCTTCCTTGTCGCTGGAAGCGACGTCCACGACTCCCTCTGTAAGATTAGTGCCGGGGATGGGAACTTCCTCGATGGCGATGGTGGTGCCGGTCTCTTTCTGAATCTTCTGTATGGTTTCGCCTCCCTTGCCGATGACGGCGCCGATGAACTCGGCGGGAATGCGTATCTGCTCGATGCGGGGCACGAAGGGCTTGTAGTCCTCGCGGGGCTCGGAGATGGTCTTGAGCATCTCGCCCATGATGTGCATGCGTCCCTGGCGGGCCTGCTCGAGAGCCTTTTCAAGCACCTCGTAGCTCAGTCCGTCGACCTTGATATCCATCTGGGTGGCGGTGATGCCGTCGGCGGTACCGGTGACCTTGAAGTCCATGTCGCCGAGGTGGTCCTCGTCACCGAGGATATCGGTGAGGATGGCGTAACGCTCGTTGGGGCGCACGGCGTCGGTAATGAGGCCCATTGCCACACCGGCCACGGGCTTCTTGATCTTCACGCCCGCGTCCATGAGAGCGAGGCAGCCGCCGCAAACCGAAGCCATTGAAGATGAGCCGTTTGACTCAAGGATATCGGATACTACGCGCACTGCGTAAGGATTCTCGGGAGCCATGGGGATGACGGGCTTGAGAGCGCGCATGGCAAGGTTGCCGTGACCTATCTCACGCCTGCCTACTCCCCTCTGGGGCTTTGCTTCGCCGGTAGCGAAAGGCGGGAAATTGTAGTGAAGGACAAACTGCTGGTTGCCCTGGATGAGCACCTCGTCCATCTCTTTCATATCGAGCTTGGTGCCGAGGGTCACGCTGGCCAGCGACTGGGTCTCGCCGCGGGTGAATATGGCGCTGCCGTGGGCGCAGGGCAGATAATCCACCTCGCACCAGATGGGGCGCACCTGATTGCAGACACGGCCGTCGAGACGTATGCCTTCGTCCAGGATCATATTGCGCATTGCTTCCTTCTCCACGTCGTGGTAGTAGCGGGCCACCATTTCGGTCTTGACGGCATAGGCCTCCTTCTCCTCCTCGGTATGAGGCTCGGGGATGGTGGCCAGGAACTCGTCGTGAATGGCCTGGAAGCCGTCTTCACGCTCGTGCTTGGGCTTTGCGCTCTTGGCAAGGGCATAGCACTTGTCGTAGCAGAAATCATGGACCGCCTTGCGGAGATCCTCATCCTGCTCGTCATGGGGATAGTCACGCTTGACACCGTCGGTTCCGAGCTCAGCCATGAGTTCCTTCTGGACGCGGCAGTGCTTCTTGATTTCCTCGTGTGCGAACTTGATAGCTTCAAGCATATCGTGCTCGCTGACCTCCTTCATCTCGCCTTCCACCATCATTATGTTCTCCTCGGTGGCGGCGACCATCAGTTCCAGGTCGGCCCTTTCGGCGTCTGCGAAACCGGGGTTGATGACGAAGTTGCCGTCGATGCGGCAAACGCGGACCTCACCAACGGGGCCTCCGAAAGGAAGGTCGGAAGTGGCGAGGGCTGCAGAAGCGGCCAGGCCTGCAAGGGCGTCGGGCTGTGTGTCCTTGTCGGCGCTGATGAGGCTGACCTGAACGAATACTTCAAGATGGAAATCATCCGGCCAAAGGGGGCGGATGGGCCTGTCGATGAGACGGGCTACGAGAACCTCATAATCGGAGGGTTTGCTTTCACGTTTGAGGAAGCCTCCGGGGAAACGCCCGGCGGCATAGTATTTTTCCCTGTAATCTACAGTGAGGGGCATGAAATCCGTCCCCTCCTTGACTTCTTTTGCTGCACATACGGTGGCGAGAAGCATGGTGCCACCCATTTTAACGACTGCTGAACCGTCTGCCTGCTTGGCAAGTTTGCCGGTTTCGATTTCAATAACCCGCCCGTCTGCGAGTTCGATTTTTTTGTTGATAATGTTCATTACTGTTTCCTTTACGTCTTTTTCCTAAAAAAAGGATGGCTCCCCCTTTGGGAGCCACCCAATGTTTTCCTATTTGTTTATCGACGAAGACCAAGCTTCTTGACGATATCCCTGTACCTCTCGATGTCAACTTTCTGGAGGTAATCCAGAACCTGACGGCGCTTACCGACGAGGCGGAGAAGGGAACGACGGGTAACCACGTCCTTCTTGTTCTTCTTCACGTGCTCGGTAAGATGAGCGATACGGTAGGAAAATAGAGCAACTTGACTCTCAGGAGAGCCGGTGTCAATATTAGACTTCCCGTACTTCGCGAAAATCTCTTGCTTTTTCTCAGGCATTAAATATTCAGCCATTGTGCAAAAAATTTGTGTTGGTTAATAACTGCTTTGACCACCGTGGTCAAAAAGCCTGCAAATATACGAAGAATAATTTATTATTCAAGTGATTTTTGTATATTTGAGGTATGAAAAAAGCACTTATAATCCTTGCCCTGACCGCATTGGCATGCATTAATGCTGCAGCCTGGGGCCGGCTTGGCCACGCGACCGTGATTGCCGTGGCGGAGCGTCATCTCACCGAAAAGACAAAGGCAAACATTGCCCGATACTTCGACTACGACCTCAAGCAGGACGCGGTATGGATGGACGAGCATCGCAAGGATCCCGAGATCGCGTACACCACCGCCTGGCATGTGTACAACATAGACGAGAACCACAACTATGATCCGAATCCCCGGCTGGACAAAGGCGATCCTATCTACGCCCTGCGGATAGCGGAATATAACCTGCGCCATTACAAGGACCTGAGCGATTCGGCGGTGGTCATGAACGTCAGGATGCTGATTCATTTCGTAGGCGACATGCACTGCCCCGTGCACTCTTACTTCCCCGGCCCGCGCAACTTCTGGAAGTGCAGCATCAACGACGAACCGGAAGCCACTTTCCACTCATTCTATGACGGGATTCCCAAGCGTCTGTGGCCCTCCGACGATCCCGACCAGATAGCTGCAGAGATTGACAATTGCAATAAATGCCAGATACGCAAGATAGCCAAGGGTACCCCGGTCGACTGGGCGAAAGCTACCGGCGACCGTTGCGAATACATTTACCGGATCAACCCTCCCCTTACGAAGAAGCTTGACCCGGATACAGTGGAGAAGTCCCGTGAAATAGTATCGCTCCAGTTGCGCGACGCCGGCTACCGGCTTGCACGCCTGCTGAACGAATACTTCGGCAAATAGCGCCTACCAGCGGTTCCAGTGAATCTTTTCCGGCTTCCATTTGTCCTTGGGAGCCGTTTCGCCTGCAGGGTGACCTATGGGAACTATGCACAGGGGCATTATTGTGCCTTCGATTCCCAGCGCATCCTTAATAATCTTTGAACGTTCGGGATCCGATGCCGCAGTCCACACGGCGCCAAGGCCTATGGCTTCTGCCGCCAGCAGCATGTTCTCGGTAGCGGCCGACGCATCGTGCTCCCAGAACATATTCTCCATAGTCGCCCCTTCCCTGTTGGTCATCATAGTTTCGGCACAGACCACTATTGCCAGGGGGGCTTCCTTGAGCATCTTGGCATAACGCAGTTTGCCGGCAAGGGCATCAAGGGTGTCGCGGTCGTTAAGCACTATGAACTCCCAGGGCTGGCGGTTCATGGCGGTAGGAGCGGCCATGGCGGCACGCAGCAGAACTTCGATATCGGCATCGCTCACAGGCTCGTCGGTAAAGGAACGCACGCTCTTACGGTTGGCGATATTTTCAAGCACGGCCTCGCGCGCGCTTTGGGCAGTGTCGGGAGCACTGCAGCAGGATGCAAGTGTCATGGCGGACAACGCTAATAAGATCAATACTCGTTTCATATTCTGTCAATAGTAGGTAAATTCCTGATTTTCAGCAGCACATTATAGCGGTCAAGGGCCTCGCCCACGCAGTCTTCCCAGGAACGGACAATGGTTTTGGATGCCTGTACGCCGACGCGGTGCACCCTTTCGGGATCCGCCACAAGTTCGCGGAGCCTGGCCTCCATGTCGACCGGATCGTTCTTGACCAGGAAACCGTTCTCTCCGTCTTTGAGAATGGTGGAAGCCGTGGCTCCGGCGGCCATGACGGCCGGGGAATGAAGAGCCGCCGCCTCCCGCACCACCAGCGGAGCATTGTCGTAGAGCGACGGGAAAAGGAAGAGGTCCGAAGCGGCGTAGTAGCGGGTGAGCTTCGCCCTGTCGGTTATGGAGCCGACGAACGTCACCTTGTCGTCCAGGCCCTTCTCGCTGACGAGCGCTTTCATTTCCTGCTCGGCATAGCCCGTACCTATGAAATACATTCGGAACGGCACATCGCCCATGCGAGCAAGGGATTCAATTATAAGGCGCGGATTCTTCTCCCATATATGCTGTCCGACGAACAGCATCACGAACTCTTCCGGCTTGATACCCAATTCGTTGCGTGCATCGACGAAATACTTCTCGGGATAGTCGGCAACGAGGTCGGAGCCGTTGTCCATGACTTCCACGTTCCCCTTGTAGCCATATTCGCGGATAACATCTATCACCGACTCCTGCGGCACCCATACCAGATCCGCCCTCTCATAGAAATCAACGATATACTTGATTATACCGTCAACTACCACTTTGGGAAGCACACGGGCGAAATCGTCCCTGTACTTTGAATGGAAGGTGGCGACCAGCGGAATGCCCTGGTGCCTTGCCAGACGCCGTGCGGCGGCGCCGGTGGCGAAAGGACAATGGGCATGAATTATTTTGAATCGTATCTTGGAGATATTGACCAGGAAACGCGGATCGACCTCCGCGATGCCGGTAACGTAGGGCTCACGCTTGGGGACGGGTACGCTGACATAGTCAATTACCTGATAATCAAGCTTGCTGTAGTCGGCACCCGGCACGTTGGGAGTGATGACCTTCACGCCTCCGGCCATCTTCTGTATCCACTTGGCGTAATTCTCCACGCATACCGAGACCCCGTCCATTACCGGGGGGAAGCAGTCGCAGAAGAGTCCCACATTGGCCTCTTCTTTCTTGAAAGGAAAACTGCCCAGGTCCATATCTATTCTTCAGCTGTAACAAGTTCCGCTTCCGCAGGGGCCTCTTCCTGCAATTCCGCCTGCGCTTCCTCCACCTGCTCCACGGGGGCCTTTTCCTTATGGAAAGGCAGCCCGATGCACTTCAGGTTATCGGTAAAGAACAGAGCGGCAAACGCAATGACGGCCGCCAGCAGCACCCAGCGCAGGATGCGCCACCAAAGCGGAGCCTTGGGCTTGTAAGGGTCGTCGAGCTTCATCTTGGGATACTTGGCGACGCTGGTAAGCGTACGGCCGAAAGGAATATTGACTATGACATTGGAGTTGATGGCCCAGTCGTTGGCATTGAGCACGGGGCCAAGGTTGCGGCGGCGCAGCTTGCCCCAGGCAATGAAGCAGGACGGTCCCGATATAAGCAGGATAATACCCACGATAATGAGTATCCAGCCCCACCAGGGCAGTTTGGCGAGCCCCGCCACCACTGCGGCAAGGGCGGCGCCCAGCAGGCCGACAGCCATGCCTATCGCGGCGAAAATACCGGCGAACTTGGCAATGTCGAAAGGCTGTTTCTTTGCCGCGGCATCGGCGGGAGCGGCTTCAGCACCGGCCTGGAGGCTTTCCATAGCCTTGGCGTCCTTCTCCGCAGCCGACTTGTTCACCAGGCCCGTAATCCAGTTCCAGAATTTGACATAGGGGGCCCAGAAGGCCTGCTTGACGCTGATAGGATTCTCCACGACGCGCACTATGGTGGCATCATAGTCCAGACCGTCCCTGTCGTAGAATACACCGTTGGTACCGGGACGCAGGTTGCGGGTGGAGCCGTCGGTCATTACCGCCACGACATCCATCGTCTTGCCGCTTGTCTTGGACTTGCAGACGCAGTACAGCAGGAACATGCCGCTGAGGCCCGCCATGTCGGCGTGCTTGCCCATATCCTCCACCCTCACGCAGAGACGGCAGCAACGCTGGTCGATGTAAAGTTTGCCGGCCTCGAATACCGCCATCTGCTTCTGGTCAGGAGAATAGAAGTCGCTGAATATCACATAGTTCTTCA
>JAFZBM010000106.1 GCA_017561765.1 Bacteroidales bacterium
AGGCCAGGACGGCGCACAGGGCGATGAGGTTCAGTATTCTGATAATTCTCATATCTTTTCGGGGCTTGCGAAAACTGGCTCTTGGAATTCGGCGCAGTAGGGTATTGACACGCTGCCGTCATCGGCTGTCAGGAACCAGAATGGAGCGGCTTCAAGGTCGAAGATATCCCCCATACCATCAGGTTTTAGGTACTTCCAGCCGCTCAATCCGGGCAGGGGGCTGTATCCGAAACACAGGGCGATGTGTTCCGCTTCGGGATGGCTTTTCGAAAGCGCTTCGAGCGACTGCAGGCAAGTGCGGCAGTCCAAGTTGAGCACCAGGTACAGCGCACTCCCGGCCGCTTCTGCGCCATCGGGTACCGTACAATGCTCTCCGGGGCGGTTGAGCATGTCCTGAGCGGCGAGCGCCCGAAGCTTCTGGATCCTTTCCTGCTCGATTATTCCGTCTCTCTCAAAGAGTTCCGCCGCCTTGCCGAAAATAATCGGATTGCGGCAGGGCGACAGGTAATTGTGGAAAGCGGACTCTATCCAGTCGGCATACACATAGTATGATACCTCATCTTCTTTAATCCTGTCGAACAGCACTCCGAGCGCCTTCTCGGCTTCATCTCCGGGAGCCTGTACGAGAAGTTCCGCAAAGCGGGCGAAACGTTCTTCAGCGGCAGAGTAGTTGGATTCGGTCACAACAATGTCAACGTCGTCCCAATAGTTGCATACGCCTCCGCCGGAGGCGCAGGACGTCAGTATCAGCATCAGCAGACCTGTTACGTATGCCGCAGGACTTCTCATTTAATCTCGAACAACTTGTTGTATCCGGTGGAAGAATCGAACACCCCTTCATTGGCAAGGGCTATGCTGTATTCCGGGCGATCCGGGAGCAGGGGATCCTGCAGTGCCAGGCAGAGGCTTCCCTTGTCACTTGACGGAGTGAAAGTGGCTGTGACCACATGCCAGCCGGGGTGCCAGGTCCTCGGGTCGCTGTCCAGCGTGAATGCTGTCTCCTTCCCTTCGGGATCGATCCAGATGAGGCTGGCGTCGCGCGGGTTCATGGGGGCGGCGAATCCGGTGTTGTAGAAGCGCAGGGTCACTGTGCACGGCTTGCCGGCTGCGAAATCCTTTGAGTAGAAAAGATCGCGCATGACCAGGCGGTAGCCCAGGCGGGCCACGATCTGGTTGTAGCAGTTACCGGCCCTCCAGCGGTTGATTACGCCGGTGTGATAATCTTCGTTGAGATGTGTCCAGTGATAGTCGGCTAAGTCGCCAAGAGTGATGTTGCACAGGCAGAAGTCCGACACGTTGCAAGTCTCGCCGCCCATGATGGTGTAACGAGTGTCTGCCTTCCAGAAGTCACGGTCGTTCTTTTCGTTGTCGAAGGTACCATAGTCGCTTTCGGATGCACCGAAGCAGTCGTTATGCCCTGCAATGCGCGAAAGGGCGCTGCCGCTGTGGGCTGTAGATGCAGTAAGGGTATCCTTGAGCGAGAGCCCGAACATACGCATCTTGAACTGCGGGGTGCGGACCTGAATCTGACGGGAAGCTGGAAGAGCGTCAAGAAGGGCGTCGATAAGTTGCCGGCGGGGGAGGAAGTCGGTGTCTTTGCGGGGACTCTGGATAAAGTGGCTGGTATATGCCCATTCTCCCCATGCCCCGACGAAGCCTGCCTGCAACACGAATATTACATCTTCGTTCTTCTGCAGCAGGGGCTTGAGCTGTTCTACATGGTGAAGCACTACCGCCACTTCAGGATCCATCAGTTCATGGTCGTTATGATAGTCCTTGTATGCGAAACGCAGGATGCACTTGGCGCCCCCTTCCCGGAGAGCGTCCATATTAGCTTGGAACAAATTCAGGAATGCTTGTGAGATGTCCCCATCCATGAAATCGGTCAGGTAGAAGCCGAAATACCACAGGGTATGGCCGCTGAGGCGCTGGGCCTTAACTTCCGAAACGTTGATAGGTTCAGAATTGGAATAGTAATTCCTGGACCTGAAAATACCTCTTTCAGGATTGGGAAACAGGTCGGTGCTCTCGGTAAAAGATACTTTGATACCTTCCAGATCGGCGTGAGGCGTGGAAGGCATGGTGGCTTCAGTGCCGGTAGACTCGGGAAGAACGGTGAAGGACACTTCTTTCGTCACTTCAGGGTAGTCTTCGTCGGCTTCCTGGGTGAATGTAACGGTAACCTTCGTCTCTTCTTGTGGCGCCTTGACATCGACCTTGTACTGGCGCCGGCCTGTAAGCGTAAGCGTAGCAACCTCCTTGTTGCCGGACTTATAGTCTATATATCCGCTTGACTTGGAGGATACACTCAGCGTGAAGCTTGAATAAGGCTTGACCGGACTGTCCGGGACACCGCTGACGGTAAATTCGGGATCGGCGGGGGAGCCGTCTCCGGAGTTGTCAGGATTGATACCTGAGCATGAAATGAGGAACAGCAGCCCCGCTAGACAGTACAGCCAGGTCTTCATTGCTTATTTGCTTATTGTAACAGTGAGCAGAGGTGCCTCTCCGGCGGGGTTGGTATCGCTTGCTTCGGCATTGGGGAGTGCGCCGGTGGCGTCCCATCCGTTGACGAGGATGTCCATGCCCATGGTGAAGGTCTTTGCAAGTTTGCCGGCGGGATAGAGCTCGCGGGTGATACGGAACTCGAAGGCCTTTTTGTTACCCTTGCCGGACACGAAATCGGTAATCTCAAGAGGATCGCCCCAATATTCGTCGCTCCAGTCAATATAGTTGGCGGGACCGTCCCAGACGTATACGCCGGGGTCATAATCGCAGACGGCACCGCCTTCGATAACATCGCCCTCGGTCATAACGTCAACACAGGGTGTTTCTCCCTGGTCGAAAGCACCTTTGTATCCGCCGGTGGAGGTGTCGTTGTCACCGTTGATGTAAAAATGGAAATGGGCGTCGTTCACAGTATCGTAGGCTGAAAAATCGAATTCGGCATATACGAATACATAGTACTTGTCAGCATATACTTTTGCAAGCTTGAGGTCGGTTTTCGAAGTGTTCTGGGCGCATTTCAGCACCTGGACTTTGCTTGCGTCGAGTTTAGCCCAGTCGTCGTAATTGCCGTCAATGGTAATGGGGGCAACGTAATTTTTTTCGTTTCCGTTCTCGGGATCGTCCGGATCGTTGTTGTTGGGGGTGCAGGCAACCAAAGTCATGGCTGCCATGGCCATAATGGCAAGAATCTTTTTCATTATGATTATAAATTGATTGTATGCAATTTGTTGTAGCCGGTCTCTTCGTCCCATACGCCTTCGTTGGCGAGCCGTATTGAGTAGAGCGGGTCGTTGCGGTAATATTTGCCCGGATCGGGCAGGTTCAACCACAAAGTGTAAGTTCCCGACAAGCCGGAAGGCAGGTCAACCGTCTGGTCTATCACGGTGGTAGTGCCGGCCATCCAGTAACGGGGATCGGATTCCAGGGGCCAGGTGGCTACTGCGTTGCCGTTCTTGTCGGTGAGCACCAGTTCGGCCTCCCTTTCGTTCATTATCGAGGCAAATCCTGTGTTCTCGATATGAAGTGCCACACGCATGGAACTCCCGGCAGCAGGATTCTTTGTGAAATAGCCGTTTTTCAGGACAAGCCTGTAGCCGAGGCGGGCCTTTATTTCATCCAGGCACTCATTCTTTGACCAGTAATTGATGACCTTCCGGTCGAAGCTGATGTTGAGGTATGAATAGTGCTGGCTGGCCATGGTCTGGAGAGTATTTTCGCATTCGCAGTACTTTGAAAGACCGCAGGTCTCGCCGCCCATGATGGTGTATTTGGTCTCGGCGTTCCAGTATTCACGATCGGTTTTGCCATGGAATGTGCCCTGGTCGTCAGCGCCGACCAGGAAGCAGTCGTTGTGTCCGGCAAGGCGTGCCTTGGTGGTAGGCATATGCGCCTCGGCGCGGGTTAT
>JAFZBM010000012.1 GCA_017561765.1 Bacteroidales bacterium
ACTCTCCGACCTGTTCTTTCTCGACGGTATCGTCGAAGAAAACAACAGCACCGCGCTGGAAGTCGCCATTGGCGTTTTCGGAAGTTCCGACATCTTCGTGAGCTTCCGGCTTCTTTTCGCCGCAGTCATCGCAGAAATTGCTGGTGTTGCCTTTGTGACCGCACTCAGGGCAGGTCCAGCCTTCTGCAGCGTCATTATCGTCGACATCCCTGCCTGAACGGCTGCTGTTGTCCTTATCCTTGTTCTTGCCGCCGATAACGCCGTCAAGAACGTTGTTAACTCCCTGTTCAACCTTGTTGCCAAGATTGTTCTCAACCGCATTCTTGGCCCTTTCGCCAAGATTCTTGAGAAGTCCCTGCGCACTGGCAGTGCCACAGACCAGAAGGAGGCTCACAAGGAGCAAAAGAATCTTTTTCATTATCGATAGTGTTTTAATTAATATTCAGAGGCTTGTCTTATACAAATGTAATACCCAAACATCATAAAATGAAACTATTCGCTCAGTTTTTTCGTAAGCGGGCTTTCACGGACGAAAACCGGGATGGCGTTTATGTCGACCGGAACGTCCACGTAGCGGCCCCCTTCATACTTCTCGCCGGTGCGGAAATCGGTCCATCCGCCTTCGTTCTTCGGGAGGTAGACTCTCCAGTTGCTGATGCCTGCCTCGGTTATGGGGCATACCAGCAGCGACGGTCCGAACATGAATTCGCAGTCCTGCTTCAGGGCTTCGCTGTCGGCTGGAAAGTCGAAGACCAGCGGGCGCATCATGGTGTAACCCTCCTGCGAAACTTTGGCCGCGCACTCAAGGATGTAAGGCTGCAGCTTCTCGCGCAGCTTCATCGCATCGGCTATAAGGTTGTACGTCAGCTCGCTGTAGCGCCAGGGCTCAGTCTGGCTCATATAGCCGTGGACACGCATAAACGGCAGGAAAACGGAGGCCTGCACCCAGCGTACGAGTCGCTCCTGATATTCAGCGGAAGTGTACTGGTCGCCGGGGCGGAAGAAACCGCCTGCATCGTAGGTCCACCAGGGCAGTCCGGCAGCCATCTGTCCGAGGCCTCCGGCGATCTGGCGGCGCAGCGTGCCGAAGTCGTTCCCCACGTCGCCGCTCCAGGTCACCACGCCGTAGCGCTGGATGCCTGTGAATGCGCTGCGGGTGAGGATGACGGGTTCATGGTCAGTTATGTCTTTCAGCCCCTCGTACATAGTGCGGTTCACCATAAGGGGATAGACGTTGCGGTATAGTTCGCCCGGTACCTGGTCAGGCCCCACCAGACGGCCTTCGAGGTCGTCGTTCTCAGGCTCGGTGGCATCGAACCACCAGGCGTCGATGCCGTAGGGGAGGGCAAGGCTGTCACGGAAGCTCTCTACATAGAAGGCAGCGGCGTCAGGCTTGAAGAAGTCGATCCAGTCAGTGCCGTCAATGTAGTAGCCGCGCTCGTCGAGCTTCTTTCCCAGGGCACAGTTGCGGTCGACCTTAGACCATACTGAAATCATGAATCTCGTGCCCATGTCGTGGAGGGCCGAGGTCAGGGCAGCAGGGTCGGGGTAGTGCTCGCGGTCGAACTCCATGGAGTTCCAGCCGGTGTTGCCCCACCACTGCCAGTCCTGCACAATGACGTCCAGAGGCAGGCCGCGATCCTTGAACTCCGCTGCGTTTTCCAGGATCTCGTCCTGAGAGTGGTAGCGCTCGCGGCAGTGTATGTATCCGAACATCCAGTCCGGCATCTGTGGCACGGGGCCGGTAAGGGTGCGGTAAGTCGATATGATATCGTCGGCGCTGCCAGCGAAGACAGTGTAGTCAAGTGCGGCTGCAACGGGAGAGGCTAGGGTCGTTTCGTCAGTGACCTTGCGCCAGAATACCTGCGGATTGTCGCCGCGTACGCCCTCGACGCTCAGTTCATGCACTCCGGCAGGGAGCGTGACGATGACAGACGAGGTGGGCGGCAGCCAGGTGTTGGAAACGTCGATGACCGGTTTGCCGTCTATAGCAAGATAATGCCTGCGGGCCATTTTCTGCCCCACATCCAGCAGAAGTGCATATTCTCCACTTTCCGGTACGCCCAGCTTGCCTTTGAATGTCCTTGTAAAGCGCATCTCGCGGCGGTTGCCGGAAGTGCCGGTGGCATTGACGGTCTGGCCGGCACCCTCTTCGGCCGCTTCGAGGACTATGCTGTTCTCGGCAGGGTTGAAATCCGTCAGGCCGTAGTTGTTCCAGAGCAGGCCGTAGCCTTTGCTGGAAAGCACGAACGGAATTGCTATCTGCGTGTTGACCTGCGTCAGGCGGCGGGTCAGGCCTCGGATGTCGAGATATCCGTCCTGGAACTGCCCGGTACCGTAAAGATGTTCGTCCTTGGGAGATGCGAAGGTCTGAGAAACGGAGTACACAGGCACGTCCTGTACCGTAGAAGGTTGAAGAGTGCGGCCGTCCGGGGTCTCTTTCAGAAGGACGTTGCCTGCAGCGTCAAGGAAGGTCAGAGTGCCGTCTGCCCGCGAGTAGCGCACCGTCATTGCGGCAGTGCTCAGCTCTACGGATTCCTTGTCCCTGCTCTTGGACCAGCCGGGGGTGGGGACCTTCTCGGTATAGACCAGTTCTTCAGGCAGTTTCTGCCCTTTGGGAACCACCTGCACGCGGATGGCGTTGTCATAAAGCGGTTTGAGGATCAGTGTGCCGTCGGCAGTCTTGATGCGGACAGAATCGTTATTGCACGAACTGAAAGTCAGCACCGCGGCGCAAAGGGCCAAAGCTGCTGACAGGATGGGCTTGAGGACTGTTGCTTTCATGAATGTAAATGTACAAAAAAGTGTATAGTCCTGGAATAGGTTCACAGATGTTGACCGGTGCGTGATTTGTAACAAGCTGCCTACCTGGCAAATAAGCAAAGTCCTACCCTTGG
Organism: Bacteroidales bacterium; assembly: GCA_017561765.1. Classification (GTDB taxonomy): domain Bacteria; phylum Bacteroidota; class Bacteroidia; order Bacteroidales; family UBA932; genus Cryptobacteroides. The sequence goes on from JAFZBM010000012.1 coordinate 2,898, forward strand.
TTTTGAGGGGTAGGACTTTACATAAAGATCAGACAATAAGCTTATTATAAATCACGTACAGGGAGAGCTCATGAAGAGCACGCACGTTCCATCTCAAGTAAATACCTTTTCTTTTCTATTCCTCCGGCATATCCGGTTATGTTTCCATTGGCACCAACCACACGATGGCACGGGATGATCAGGGATATGGGATTGTGTCCTACTGCTCCCCCGACAGCCTGGGCAGACATTTGTTTCAACCCATCTCCACCGGCAATCACAGCGGCTATCTCGCCATAGGTCATGGTGCGACCGAAAGGTATCGTGAGCAGAATCTCCCAGACCTGTTTCCGGAAGGGTGATCCGCACATCTTAAGCATGGGCGTGAAATCCGGGGCTTTGCCGCTGAAATAGATATCCAGCCAACGGCAGGTATCTTTGAAAACCGGAAGACATTTCACTTCGTGTTCCGTCCCCAACGTATCTGCAAAGTAATTCTGACCATCGAACCAAAGGCCGGTAAGAGCTTCTCCATCGCTCGCAAGAGTGATTCCGCCCAAAGGAGAATCATAGTGCCAGGTATAATCCATCAGTTTGCAATCAATCGTGATAGTCGCTGTCTTTCCATTCGAATTTCACCGTCTCAGGTACGAAGTACTTGCCAATCTTGTAGTCGATGTCAGCCTTATGAGCTTGGCTGAGCTGATACCGCCGCGGTATGCGGTACATTTTTCCGTCCTTGATAAACCTGGCTCCTGTCTGATGGAAGCGGAACGCCACATCTTTTGCAATGCACTGCTTCCTGATATCCAGAATCCAGTCGAAGTCGCAGGGTCTTGCATCGACGCCCGACTCCCCGCCGACAGACACCTCATCAATCGATTTGTCAAGATAAGGAGTGAGGTCTATGGCTGACAGCAACGGCGCAACAATGATGCTTTTCCTTTTGATGGGAAGAGACAGGAAGATAGGCAGGCGATAATCTGCCATAGCCTGGTTTTCTACGGTACATCCCACAATGACATTGTCATAGCCGTCACCCCAGTCGTCCGGCACGCACTCCATAAAACGGTCGATGCGCTTAGTGAAAAAGAAGAACCAGAGGTCGCTTCTGCGCTTCATCATTTCCCAGCATTCCGGCCGCCACGGGTCGGCATCTTTCAAAAGGAAATCTGAAGTGAAGCAGGTATATACGATCTTACCGCTGCCGATCTTCCACGACTTGTCACGCTTTCTCTTTATCGGGAGATAGAAATTACCTGTCTTTCTGCACTCGCTGCTCGATATTTCGCTGCCGTACATCTCATCCTGCCGGTAAACATAGCAGTACTTACACCCGGGGCTTATCTTGGTGCAGCCGTGCCACGGATTCCAGTCAGCATATATTTCCCAGTTCTCAGCCATTGACGTTTAGTCGCGAGGCTGGCGGTCTACTCCAGAAATCCTTCCAGCCAGATGCCGAGGTCGGTGAGCCAGGCTTCGCGGTAAGGAAATTCGAGATTGTCGGCCCAGCCGTGGCCGCCTACGGGATAGATGTGGAGGGCTGCCGGAACGCGGTGAGCGCGAAGAGCCTCGTAGTAGCGGATGCTGTTCTCGCAGGGCACTACCCTGTCGTCAGAATTGGCCATGATGAATGCGGGCGGAGTGTCGCCTGTCACCTGCTTCTCGTTGCTGTATTCTTCCAGAAGAGCCTTGGGAGGATTGTCACTGAGCAGATAGTGCGAAGAGCCGGCGTGGGTTATGGCGGGGTCGAGAGAGATCACCGGATAGAACAGTATCTGGAAATCCGGGCGCTCTTCAGGTTTGCTGAAATGGGTGGCGGCAGTTGCGGCGAGGTGGCCTCCTGCAGAACAGCCTCCGATGCCGAGTTTGCTGAAACCATACTCGTCGGCGTGAGCCCAGAGCACTCTCATAGCTTCGTGAACGTCATCCAGCGGAACCTCGTAATGGCTGTTGGGAAGACGGTATTTCACAACGGCGTAAACTATGCCGCGGTCGGTGTACCACTTAGAGTTGGCATAGCCCTCTGTCTTGTCCCACACGTCCACATATCCGCCGCCTGGACAGATTAGCACTGCCAGTCCGTTGGGCTTTTCCGGCAGGAACACTGCCAGGGTGGGCTTGGTAACATTCGAGACGTGATTGCCGTAGTCCTTCTCTTCTCCGGTTAAGCCGTTGTCGGTTGGAGCACCGTCCGGCCAGAGGTTGAACATCACGTCGGGTTTGGGAAAATTGTAGACCGGTGTCTGGGGGGCGTTCTGCGCCAGGGTCAGCACGGTGCCGAGCATCAGCACTGCCAGCGCAGAAAGAACTTTCTTGAAACTGTTCATCGTTTTTTTCTACAAAGATAAATATGGAGAGCGTGATTTGCAATCGATTGCCTATTAAGCCCATCCGTTATGTCCCTCCCCCGTTTTTTAGGGGTAGGACTTTATGCTTCTATCAGGTAGTCAGCAGGTTACAAATCACGCGCAAAAGGGAAGAGTTGCAGAAGAGTATAGGGGCAATAATGGACGCCAGCCATTCATCGCTTTTGGGGATTTGACGCAATGTCGCTATCTTCACGCAATCTGAAACAATTACGAAACCGATGGAAAAAGTATTGAAGTTATTTAATCTGATTTTGATGGGACTGCTTTTGCTGTCCGGATGTGCAAGCAACAATGATTCATCCTCTTCCCTGGATGAAATTTATCAGTCCAGACGAAGCATCAGGGCATATGAGCCGGATAAAGTTATCACAGAAGCCGAGGTACGCAATTTGCTTGCGGCCACCCAGAATGCTCCTTCCTGGGCGAACTGCCAGCCTACCAGATATTATGTCGCACTCAGTCGGGAATCCCGCGATGCCGTCCTTGAACTGATCGGTTCCAATAAAAATCAAGTGGCGAATGCATCTGTGCTTATGGTTTCGGCTTACGAAAGAGGCAAATCTGGCTTTTTTCAGGGACAACAGGCCAATGAAATTGGCGATGGCTGGGGCGCCCACGACAACGGGCTGAGCGACGCCTATCTGGTACTAAAGGCCCGTGACATGGGGTTTGATACGCTGATTATGGGCATGCGTGACAGTGATGGCCTGCGCGAACTGTTCGACATCCCTGAAGCCGAGACCATTATGGCTGTCATTGCCCTTGGTTACAGGGCGCAAGAACCCCGCATGCCCAACCATAAGTCTATGGAAGAATTTGCAAGTTTCTTCTAATAAACTGTGGCCGCTTTAGAGCGGTTGGGTTTGAATCTTATTTTTAGTATATTTGATATTTGTTACCAAGCCTAATAATACATATGAAGAGAATAATGCTCCTGGCGGGTCTTTGTGCGGCCCTGTTCCTTTCTGCCTCGGTGGATGCACGCGAGGTTATTTCTATGAATGAAGCGTGGAACTTCACACCTACCCGCTCGACAGGTGCCGGCCGTGGAGGCTGGGGCGGCTTCGGCCGTGGTGGCGGAAACCAGCAGCAGGTAGTCAACCTGCCCCATACCTGGAACGCTGAAGATTTTATGAACGACGGCGGATACCGTCGCGGCTACGGCACCTATTCGAAGCAGTTCGACGTTCCTGACGAGTATCGCGGCAAGCGCGTCTTCCTGCAGTTTGAAGGAGCCGGCTCCATGGCCACCGTTATGGTCAACGGCAAGATCATCGGCGAGCACCGCGGCCCGTACAATACCTTCACCTTTGAAATTACAGACAACCTCCGCATAGGTGCCGTCAACAGCCTGACCGTCATCTGCAACAACGAGCAGACCTTCGACATCGCTCCGACTTCAGGCGACTTCAACGTATACGGCGGCCTTTACCGTGACGTCTGGATGATTGTCACTGACGAAGCCTGCATCACTCCTCTCTACTACGGCTCGTCCGGAGTGCTGATCTACCAGCCGGTGGTCAATGAGAAGAGGGCAGAGGTACGTGCGGAAATACATCTCTCTACGGCAACTGACTACGAGGGTTGTGAGGTGTACTTCGCCATTGAAGACGCAGCCGGCAAAGTTGTCGCAGAGCGTGCTTCGACCCTAATCAACAACGACCTGGCAATCTGCGCCCTCGGAGTTGACAACCCGCATCTGTGGAACGGCAAGGAAGACCCCTATCTCTACAAGGCCGTGACGGTGCTGAAGAAAGACGGCAAGGAGATAGACCGCGTGGAGGAGAACATAGGCTTCCGTTACTTTTGGGTCGACAAGGACAAAGGTTTCTTCCTCAACGGCAAGCACATCAAGCTGCACGGCGTATGCCGCCACCAGGACTGGGCAGTCATCGCATCTGCCCTCACCGAGGAGAATCACCTGGCTGACTATGACCTTTTCGACGAGATCGGCGCTAACGCCCTGCGTCTGGCACACTATCCCCAGGCACATTTCATGTTCCGCGAAGCGGACCGCAGAGGATACCTGGTATGGGAAGAGATTCCCTTCGTAGCAGGTTATGTAGACTACGAGGGTTTCCGCGACAACCTCCGTCTGCAGTTGCGGGAAATGATAATCCAGAACTTCAACCACCCCTCGATCGTATTCTGGGGCCTGTTCAACGAAGTTCACGACAATATCGACGCTATCGTGGCTGATCTCAACGCCATCGCCCACGAACTGGATCCCGGCCGTCTGACCACCTGCGCCACCGACCAGGAGCACACTTATATCACTACTACCGACGGCACCGGCTGGAACAAGTACTTCGGCTGGTACTACGACACCGTAGCTGATTTCGGCCCGTTCCTCGACGACTGGCACGCCCGTTTCCCGAACGCCCTGATCAGCATCAGCGAGTACGGCGGAGGCGCGGCCCTGTCGGTACACGTGGCCAAATACGGCCCTGAGGACGAAGTCGACGTCCGCTCGGTATCCCGCGGCCACTGGCATCCCGAGGAGAAGCAGACATACATCCACATCAACAACTGGAAGACCATCGACGAGCGCGACTATGTCTGGGGATCTTTCCTCTGGAATATGTTCGACTTCGGAAGCGGTATGCGCCAGGAAGGCGACACCAACAACCTGAACAACAAGGGCCTCGTAACCCACGACCGTCAGACCCGCAAGGACGCCTTCTATTTCTACAAGGCTAACTGGAACAAGGCAGCAAAGACCGTTCACCTCTGCTCTAAGCGCTACACCGACCGCGAGGAGGACACCACCGACGTAATAGTATTCACCACGGCTCCTTCAGCCAAACTGTATATCAACGGCAAGATTGTGGGCAATGCCAAGACTGACGCATATGCAACTGTCCGCTGGCCAGACGTCAAGTTGAATAAAGGCGAGAACAACGTAGTCGTCAAGACTGCAGACGGTGAAGATTCAACAGTCTGGACCGTAAAATAAAATCATGACTATGAAGAAAACATATCTGCTCATTACCCTGCTTCTGGTATCGCTGCTTGCATCAGGACAGCAGGTCATCAAACTCTGGCCCGGCGGGGCTCCCAACTCCAATGGCCTGTCCGGCCCGGAAAATGAGATGGAAGGCGGCCGCATCGGCAACATCAGCGATCCTGAACTTCTGGTTTATCCGGCTGCGGAGCCCAACGGACTTGCTGTAATAATGTGCCCGGGCGGAGGCTACTCTTATGTGGCTGCGAAACACGAAGGAACTGACATGGCTGAATGGTTCAATGCCCAGGGCATCACTTTCGCCGTGCTTAAATACCGTATGCCCAACGGACACGCCGACATTCCGATCACCGACGCACAGAGGGCCATCACAGTGATGCGCTCTCACGCCGAGGAATGGGGCATCAAGAGGCTTGGAATTATGGGCGGCTCGGCCGGAGGACATCTCGCTGCCACGGCTTCTGTCCACTATACTGCCAGGACCAGGCCGGACTTCCAGATACTCCTTTATCCTGTGATAACCTTCGAAGGCCGTGTCACCCCTGGCGGACGCAATATGCTGTTCGATATGTATCCCGATGAAGATGAGGTGTATTATTACTGCTGCGACCAGTTCGTGACTCCGGACTGCCCGCCTGCATTCATAGTACACTGCGAGGACGACACTACAGTTCCCGTCAGCGACAGCCAGAACTATGTGAAGGCTCTGGTGGCGAACGGCGTGCCCGCAAAACTCATCATCTTCCCCGACGGAGGCCACGGCTTCGGATTCAAGGACTCCTTCGTCCACAAGGATGAATGGACTGCAGCCCTCGCCGAGTGGCTCAAGCAATTCACCGATTAACCAGACAACAACTAAAACTTGATAAATATTATGAAACGTCTGTCATTTCTGATCGTTGCGGTTATCGTTGCCGCACTGTCTTCTGCAGCCAGCGCACAGAGCATGAAACTGAACGACCTCGGCTATTACGAGGCCCGCGGCACAAATGTGCTGATGTACAACAACATTTACAACGGTGGTTTCTATGATGAGAAATTCGCCGGCCTGGAAATCATCCAGCGCGGTGTGCGCGTTGCCACCGGCGGCGGCATTCGTCTGATGAATACTCCGGAGCAGTGGGATATCTTCGGAACAGTCAGTCCCCGCAGGATCGATGAAGCCGAGAGCAGCGTCGAGGTAACGCTTGACTATACAGATTATGGCTTCGCACCCAGGCTCAGGACCGTTCCCAAGGACAAAGGCATCCTGGTTCAGGTATGGCTTGACAAGCCTGTTCCCGCCGAACTGGTCGGCAAGGCCGGTATGAACCTCGAGTTCTTCCCCGCCACCTATTTCGGACATAACTATCTTGTGGACGGCAAAGGCCGCATCCTTCCCAAATATCCGATGCATGATACCGAGATGCACCCGGTATCCGAGAAAATCACCCAGTACTTCGGCGAATCTACCTTTGATGACCGCGGACGCGGCGATTTCCCCGTTGCCCTGGCCATGTCGACCGGTCACCAGATCGTGCTTGCACCCGAGGATGACGCCCTTCGCGTAGGTGTCACTTCAGACGAGGAAATCAGCATCTATGACGGCCGCCACCTTGCACAGAACGGTATGTTCGTACTGCGTTCTTTGCTCCCCGGCGGCAAGACCGGCAAGGTGCTCGAGTGGTATCTCGAGACCAGCATTTCAGACGACTGGATCCGTCCCGCCAACATCGGCTTCTCGCAGGTCGGCTATTCTCCCGCCCAGAAGAAGGTTGCCGTCGCCGAACTCGACAAGAACGACACCCCGGCCGCTACCGCCAATCTGCTGAAGGTCAATCCTGACGGCACCAAGACAGTGGCAAAGGTGATTCCCGCAAAGTTCTGGGGTGAATACCACCGTCGCTACAACTATGTCCAGCTCGATTTCACCGACGTACGTGAGCCGGGCCTCTATGCAATCGAATACCAGGGTGTAGAGACCAACGCTTTCCCGATCGACGTCAATATCTACAACGACAAGTGGCATCCTTCAATGGACATCTCTCTGGTTGTCAATATGGACCATATGGAGGTCAACGAGGCCTACCGCATCTGGCACGGCCGCGCCAATATGGATGACGCGCTGCAGGCCCCGGCCAATGTCCGCCTGCACGACGGCTACTACCAGGGTGATGAGACCAATGACAAATATCAGCCCATGGAGCACATTCCCGGTCTGGCAATCGGCGGCTGGGTAGATGCCGGCGACTACGACATCCAGGCCAACTCGGTGCTCACCACCACCCAGGACCTTGCTTACATATGGCGCGAGTTCAAGCCTATGCGTGACCAGACCCTGATCGACGAGGTGACTCAGTATGCCGACATCCACGTTCCTGACGGAGTTCCTGACAATGTCCAGCTGATCATGCACGGCACGCTCAACATCAACGCCCAGGTGGAGAACATCGGATTCGTGGCCCAGGTTATCGGTCAGCCCGACATGCACCACTATCACCACCTCGGAGACGCAATGACACTGACTGACGGCAAGATATATGATCCGACACTGAAACCTTATGAAGTGCGGGGTGACCGCTCCGGCACACTGGACGACCGCTTCGTCTTCACCAGCCGCTTCAGTCCGGCCGGAACCATGTCGGACATCGTGTCGCTGGCAGCCGCATACCCTGCACTGAAAGATTACTATCCCGAGGAGGCAGAGCGCTCTCTGCGCAACGCGATAATGCTTTGGGACAAATATTTCGAGGCAGCCGCACCCCAGGCTAATGCAAACGCCAACGCAGCATTCGGCGGCGGACGCCGCGGCGGTGGCGGAGATCCCCGCATCAACGCTGCCATCGAGCTCTGGATTGCTACCGGCGACCAGAAGTACAAGGATTTCTTCCTCCCGCTCATCGAAGCTCAGCTGAATGCCCAGCCGGAAGAAGTGCGTGCGAACCCTAATGTTTCCAACGGAATGTTCATGAGCGCTTTCATGGGCGGTCCCAACCTCACCAACGCCCTGAAGATCTATCCGTATATGGACAAGAAATTCCAGGACAAGGTGAAGTCTCTCGTTCCGGCATATGTCGATATGATAACCCGCGCCGGCAAGGACAACCCTTACGGAGTGGCAATTACCGGCTCAAGCTGGGCAGGCAATGCGTCTGTCATCAACAGCGCTTACAACTGCTACAAGATCTGGAAATACTTCCCGGACATGATCGATCCCGAGTATGTCCTCGCCGGCTTGAACTACATTTTCGGCTGCCACCCCGACAGCAATGTGTCGTTCGTTACCGGAGTGGGTGTAAATACCAAGAAGGTGGCCTACAGTGCAAACCGCGCCGACTACTCGACCATTCCGGGTGGTGTGGTTCCCGGTCTGCTGGTCAAGGAAGACTTCTTCGAGAACAAGGATGACTATCCGTTCCATTGGGGCGAGAACGAGTGCTGCATCAACACTGCTCCGCAGTACGTGCTCCTCTGCCTTGCCTGCGACGAGGTAGCCCGCGCCATAAACAAGTAGACGGGGAGAAGTATGAAACATCAAGGCATCACAAAGCGGCAGTTCTGGTTTCAGATTGCCCCTATGGCGCTCTATGTGGCAATGAGTGTCAACTGGCTCGTCTCCGGCATTATGAGCGGGAAGCCCCTCATCTGGATAATGGGTGCCGCTTTACTTGCCTTGGTTATAGCATATATCGTGTATAGCGTCATTCAGCTGAAGCGTTTTCCAGTAGAAGACGCTCAGCTGGATGAGCAGCTCACCAGGAATTTCAAGGATGGGATGAAAGGAATGGGGATAGTGTTCGGAATTCTGACCCTGGGCTTTCTAATAGCTTTCCTGCTTGTAGTCATTTTGACCTAAAACATACAGCCATGCTGATAGTCTATATTCTTGTAGCCCTTTTGGCAATACTTGGAATTATCATCCTGTCCGGCAAAGGTGACAACCTGATAGCCGGATACAATATGGCGTCAAAAAAAGAAAAAGAGAAATATTATGTCAAGCGGCTGCGGCTGATTTTCGGACTGCTGTTGATCCTCCTGGCTCCCGCCTGCTTCCTCCTGACGATGGAAGATACCCTGAGCGGACAGATTTCCTTCTTCGTCATAGTAATCGTATTGATCACCGTATCGCTGATCCTTGCCAATACCTGGGCGAAGAAGAAACGCTCTTAATGGGCGTTCCGCATGTATCTGTTATAGGAATAAACTGTTTTGATTCCCAATGCCTCCTGCTGGATGACCAGTTTTGTGTCAGACAGTTCTAGAACGTCATATGTTCCGAACAACCGCATGTGATAGAGGAGACCTTCCGAGAGCCAGAGCGTCTTATTGAAAGTGATCTGTTTCTTGTTTTTGTTGTAGGAAAAAGTCACGGCGTCTACATCGACGTCATCGAGGTCGAACCCTGTGAAACTGCCCTTTTTTGCTATGGCAATCTGTGGCTCGCTGAGAGAAAGGTAGAAATGGAAATTGGAATAGTCAGTTTCACTCCTGACATCCTGTCCGTTGGAATCTTTTGTTATTTCGGTCTTTGTAACCAAGGCCCATATGCCGTACAGGTTCCCTGAGTCGTCTCCGGTATGGTCTACGCCCATTTTCTCACATGAAGAAAACAAAGTAAGGCATGCGATGATTGCAGCACAAAAAAAGTATTTTTTCATAATTCATGCATTTTGTCGCAGTATGCCGCAAATACCGTTCCACATTCAGGATTCTCCCTGCGCTATCGTCTGGGCCAGTTTCTCGATGTTGAGGCTGCGGGCTGAAGCATCGACGATGTCTTTGTATACGCCGCCCTTGCGGTAAAGTTCGTCGGGATTGCCGCTCTGCTCGAGGTGCCCTTCTTTCAGGGCATAGACCATCTCGCTGTCGATGATCTGAGAGATGGAGTGGGAGATGATGATGACGGTGCGGTCTTTCTTTATGGCGTCGATAGCAGACTTGATCTGTTCGGTGGCGATGGCGTCCAGCGAAGCCGTGGGCTCGTCCAGGAAGATGATGGGGGGATTCTTGAGGAACATCCTTGCCAGGGCAATGCGCTGCTGCTGTCCGCCGGAAAGATGGCTGGCCTGCGTTTCGAATCCTTTAGGGAGGGCTACGATCTGGTCGTAGACGCTGGCTTTGCGGGCAGCCTCTTCTACCTCCTCGAAGCTTGCGTCCGGCTTGCCGTAACGTATGTTCTCCTCAATGCTGCCGTCGAAGATGTGGTTCTTCTGCAGCACCAGCCCGATGTTTTCCCGCAGAAAACGGGTGTCCCATTCGCGGAGGTCCACACCGTCCAGGGTTATGGTGCCGCAGTCAGGTTCGTAGAACTTGTCGAGCAGGTTCACGACGGTCGATTTGCCGGCGCCGCTCAGTCCCACCAGGGCTGTGATCTTGCCGCTCTCGACCTTTAGAGAGATGTCGTACAGAGCTTTGGTCCCGTTCGGATAGGTGAAGTCCACACCCTTCATCTCGAAGTTCCCCTGCACCTTTTCAGGTTTGTAGCTGCCGGTCGGCTCGAGCTCCTCGTCGGCATCCACGATGTCGAAGTAGCCTTCCGCATATACCAGGGCGTCGTTCAGGTCGTCGAAGATGCGCTGGAGCGAGGTAATCGGGGCCGTCACGTTGGAGAACAGCATAATGTGGTACATTATCTTACCGATCGTCATCCCGGGGTAACCGATGAGTACCAGATATGAGGTGAGTATGATGATCAGGACTGTGCCGGTCTGGCTGACGAAGCTTTTCAGCGCGTCGAATCCGAAGGAAGCGCGCCGGATGTTCAGCTGGTTACCGTAGTATCCTTCCTGCAGTTCGGTCTGCTTGCCGAGCTCGATCTCCTCACGGTTGAAGGATTTTACTACGTTCATGCTTTCAAGTATGCTCATGATGCTGCCGCTGCGCCGTTCGTTGAATCCTCGCATATTCTTGCGGGAGCTTTTCAGTTTCTTGCCCTGAAGCGAAGTGATCCAGAAATAGATGGGAACGATGGCCAGGGCCGTCAGTCCGACATAGATGTTTGCCGCGAATATAAGCACGAGTGCCAGCACGGAACTGACAATCATCGGCAGCAGGTTGATGAAGAAGTTCTGGATTGTACGGGAGATGCTGCTGGCACCCTGGTCGATGCGGGCCTGGAGCATTCCGGGAGCATTGTCGCTGCGGGCGAAGAAAGCCATCCTGTACTGCAGGATTCTTTCAACTACGCCAAGGGAAAGCCGCTGGGAGATGTTGATGCGGAGTTTCTCACCGAAGATGCTCTGTCCGAAAGAGATTCCGGAACGCAGGATCTCCTTTCCCAGCAGGACTATGCTTACGATGGTGAGAATCCGAGCCGCCTTGGCCCAGGAGAAATCAGGCGAGCCTACGAGCGCATTGATCGCATCCACAGTCCGGTCCAGTACGATGGCGTTCACCTGAGCGAGCAGAGACCCGACCAGGGTCAGGGACAGGGTTGCGAACAGAAGGAGACGGTATGGCTTGATATAGGGGATAATCCTCTTGAACAGTTGGGGCAGAGTCATATGGCTACACTTTCAAACATATACAAAGCTAGCGAAACTTGTCAAATGTCCTTCCATTCGCCGTTTTCCAACAGCTCATACTCTCCCCATCGGGGGCTCCCGAGGTTTCTGCCTTTGACTCTTATAGGCAAGATACAGTCGTGCTGGCAATCCGGAAGAGGGTCATCGATTATATGCCAACCTTCAGGTGAAATCTTTTCTTCCCATGCCGCCAAAGCATCTGCTTCGCATTTATAAAGCTCATCTGCTTTGCAGAACAGGGCGTCTTCGGCATCATAGACATAAACATACGTGCCTTCCTCGGTCGAGTGGATCATAATCTTCCGTGGTTGAAAGCCGTTCAGCTCCTGACATCCGGGTTTAAGGACAGCCCATTTTCTCATAGAGTCTTTTATTTCAAGATACCTTACCAGTTTTCTTCAATGCATCGTAAGTTTCCGAAAGCCACTCATTATAGTAATCATAGGGCGGCCGGGTCCACATGTCTAACAGTTTGTTCAAAGACTTGATGTCTTCTTCGATACTGGTGCACGTGTACTGTTCCGGATTACGATTGACCACCACGATATGATTATTGTTTTCTTTAAAGACAATCTGGTAAATACAGTATCCTGTCCAGCTGCGGTGCGCCCAGAGAGTTGATTTCTCCATATACCAGAACCACTTGTCCTCCATAGCCTTTGGAATATTGCCGCAGCGGAGCACAATCATTTCTTCATCGCTGAAAGACCTGTTGAGCACGAAAGACTCATGCTGTTCGGGCATAGGCTTTGTTTTCCAGTCATCGCGACTGGCAATGATTATTTTGTCTTTATGATTAAACCTCATTCAAGTTCAAACTTTGTCTATCCCAGGTTTGCGAAGATAATCCAGTCCGGCCCGTGATAGGTCAGGTAGCCGGTGAGGAGGGCAGCCAGAATAAAGACCAGTATCCAAAGCGGCCAGAATTTGCGCACGAAACGGTTTTTGCGCCAGCGCAGGGCCAGCAAGACGGCGCCCACGATGGAAGCCACATAGATGACGATGTCCAGGGGCATGATTTCGTGATGCACGAACACCCAGTAGGAGAAGAACACCAACACGATCAGGGGCATCACCGCCAACCCCGCCAGGATGGGGGCGCCGAATTCATGGATGTCCCGCCGGCTGATAACCAGGTAGAGGCTCAGCAGCAACATGGGATAAAGCACCATTTTCATGTGCGCCATCACACTTTCCTGAACGGGGAAGATATAGCCACAGAAGTGATTGAAAAAAGGGAAATGGTGTACGAAATGCATGCCGGTCCCAAACAGAATCAGCAAAACGGTGGAAATAATGGTTTCTTTGCGGGACATAACGTCAGGTACTTTATACAAAGAAAACGCCTTTATTTTGCAACTCAGTTGCAGATTGAATCATTAGCTCCTCATAGGAATACCTACGGAAGTCTTGACAGGATTCATTACAAAGGAACTTTGGATGGAACCCAGACTCTTGATGGTCCCCAGCACGTTGATGCAGAACTCATTGTAGTATTTCATGTCGGGGGCATAAATCTTCAGCAGATAATCGAATTCTCCGGAGATGTTGTAGCATTCGGCCACTTCGGGTATGTCCTGCACTCTGGCTACGAAGTCGTTTGCAATTTCCTTGCCCATGCGCCGGAGTTTCACGCTACAGAACACGATGAATCCCTGCCCCAGCTTGGCGGCATTGAGTACGGTCGTATACCTTTCTATGATGCCGGACGACTCCATCCGGTGTACGCGGTCGAATACCGGCGTGGGGGAAAGATGGACCT
>JAFZBM010000107.1 GCA_017561765.1 Bacteroidales bacterium
AGGGTGCCGGCGGAATCGTCGTGGCGGTATTCCCAGAACATCGCCCCGCACAGGCCCTTGCTGAGCACGAACTCCCCTTTGCAGGCCACCGACTCCGCATCGTCGTAGCAAAGCAGGACGTGGCCCTCGGTGTCGGTCAGGTAAGGCACTTTGGCAGTAGAGTCCCAGTGGCGTATGTTCTTGCCGTTTACATCAACCGTAACCTTATCGTCCTCATTGTACATGCGCCCCGTTACCGTCCCTTTTTCGAAGATATCCGCCATCTGGTTGTAATTGACCTCGTAGGGATATATTTTGTAGATGGAATCGGGATACTTGGAGTTGCCTCCCTTGTAGGCCTTGCCGTAGAAAGGGACGCCCAGGTTCTGGCGGTTCAAGGGGACTCCGGCATTCACATGCAGGTCAACGCTCTCGCTGCAGCTGGTCTGCTTGAACTGTGAAGAACGGTACAGCGGAGAGTTGTGCCGCTCGGGGGCGGACCCCATATCGTAAGTCATTACGTTAACATAGTCTATGTACTTGATTGCCGTGGGCCAGTCGACATAGTCGGCGTCGGACGATGAAGCAAAGGAGATAATCTTGGTATCCCCTATCGTCTCACGCAACTCCTTGAGCACCAGGTTGAAATTCTCCTTGTCATCGGAACGTGCGGCATTGCCTTCGGCAGAATAAGTCGGATACTCCCAGTCAATGTCGATTCCGTCCAGGCCGTAGTTCAGGATATGCTCCTTGCAGGACTGGCAGAACGCCGTGCGCTTGGCAGCGTCGCAGGCCATCTGGGAGAACCCGTTGGCCTTTGCGCCCCATCCGCCTATCATCAGCAGCACTTTCAATGAAGGCTTGCCGTTCTTGAGCGCAAGCACTTTCTTGAGCAGCGAAGTCTCGGAAATGACAATACCGCCGTCGCCGGTGGAGGGATTCTTGAATCGTCCGTGCGCATAGTTTATATGAGTAACGCAATCCGCGTCCAAACTGGACGCGGATGTATATTCAGTCAAATATGCAACCAACATTGGTTTCTGTCCCAGGCATTCCGGCTTGCACAGCGTGAAAGCCGTGCCTCCGGAACCGCCGCCTCCAAGATTGGAGAACATGACCTTGTAGATTCGCGAGGAACTGCCCCTGTCGTCACCTATCCACACGCAGCCCCTGTCGTGGTCGACCAGAACCGACTCCGGATTACCTACGAAGGAGATGTCGTAGATGGCCTTGAGAGTGGTCACGGCGCCGTCAAAGACAAAGAGCTTGAAAGCCTCGGAATCACTCACCCACAGCAGGTCGGTCTCGGGATCGTAATACAGGTCGCCCACTTCCTGAATGCCTGGAGCGATGGGGCCGAGCTGTTTCTTCCAGATAAGGGTACCGTTGACATTGTAAGCCCAAAGCCAGGCACCGCTCTGCGATCCGACATAAAGCACATTATCCTTATAGTAAGTAATGCCTTCCAGGCCGGAATTGCCGAAATCGGCGGCATCGGCAACTTCGAATATCTTAGTTATGTTGTTATACCCGGGAGCGGTGGTTTTGCGCACCCTGTTGGGCTCGCAGCAGTAATAGAGGTCCTTGGTAACGGGATCCATGGTCACGCCCTCCAGGTCGGCCTCTGAAGTGGCGGTCGGATCCATCTGGACCGAGACGCTCATGTCGAAACCGATCTTGTAGAGTGTGCCGCCGTCACCTACGCCCCACATGAAGTCCTTGTCCTTGCTGAAGCAGAGTCCGGAGAGCTCAGCCATCTGGGCCGCAGTGAAATCAGTCTTGGTGTAAGACCCCATCACGGGCATGCCGGGTTCGTTGACGAATGGCACGGTCTCCTCGGAAATACAGCGCACGGAGCCTCCGCGGGCCTTGGGATTCTCCTTCCTTTTTGAAGTATAAGCGACGTTGTCCTTATCGTAGCGAAGATCCTGTCCGTAAGCCTTCACGCCACTGGTACCTTCTGAACTCCAGATAAATGCACGGTCACCGGAATGGCAGTAAAGCGAAGTAATGTAGTCGTCGATGTATCCGGCATAAGGGAAAGACGCCTGGGGCTCTCCGACCTTGAAATAACCGGCGGGAATATCGCTCGACCATCCGCCAAGCGCGGTAAAGTCGGAGAATAATGCGCCTGCCTCGCTGCCACCAGGAACTTTGTATCCGGGAGGGCAAGGATCATAGATTGACTTATTGCCAGAAGTTCCGCCCCAGAGGTCATCACTGTCGGGGGTAATCCAGCTGGCATTGTTGACAGTATAGAAAACAGTCGGATTGGCTATAGTCTTGTCCAACGCCACGGCTCCGCTCTCAAAGGTTATCTCCGTACCCGTTATGGCGGACGCCTTGCTTGAACTAATGCTCTGCATGCCAGGGAACGGATCCTTGCGGCCCCACTGGTAGAGCAGGCCGAAGCAGCGTCCGTCACCGCTGGAAGGCGCGGTTGTAAGCGCACCGAGGTTGCGGTCCATCATAAGTGACGATGCGAGCTTGTAGGTATCGGTCTCGATAGTGTTGGCAGGCGCCCAGATATGCCAGCTCCAGATGATGTCGCCGGCGGCGTTCCTTGCCGCGACCACTGCGTTGCCGGCAGTATGGGACGAAGGCATCTGGAGATAGATGTATTTATCCTCGAAGTCCACTTTCTCCACTACGCTGCCCTTGGCGGGAGCGCTTGCGGTACAGACTGTCTCCCAAAGCACCTCAACGCCGGCAACCGTTCCCACGCTCTGGGTGCTGTTGCCCTTGACCGCTTTGAACTTATATACGCCCGGATCTTCCACGATGTAGCAGTTGGCTGTGCCGTTGGCGCCAAGGTCAACTGCATCGGCGGTAGGAATGGACGATGTATGGGTGTCGGAGGACGATGGATCGGTCAGGCGGGCGGTAATGTCACCGAGGTTGAGCATCTTGTTACGGGCAAGATTGACGGCCGAATCGCTGTGTGCTACCTTAACCAGCTTGCCGTCCTTCTTGAACTTGAAGGTAAAACCATGCTGGAAATTGACCCCCTGGGGGATAAACAGGCGGTTAACGGTGCTGCCGTCGGCGACAACGCTTCCCTCCACGACAGACATGGGCCCGTCAGTCCAGTGGTTGAAGTCGAGGGAAGGACCGGATTTGTAAACAAGCTTGACTTCGTACTTGTCATAGGCGACCGTCTCTCCGTCCTCCCCTTCAAAGCTATATGCATCAAAATCCCCGCTGACTTTGAAGGCGATGGCAGCCGTACAATTGTAGAATCTGAACGTGCTGCCCTGGTTGAAGGCGGCCATGAGGGGCCGGTTAGTCTCCGCAAAAGTTGTGTACCAGAAAAGATTGCCGCCGTTCACGGCATCGGCCGGATAAGCCGCGTAGAAAGTACTGGTTACACCGTCGCTGCTGCGGTTGTACGGAGTAATTCCGCTGAAAGAAATCGTGGCCGTCTTGCCGTCGGAGCTTATGTCTCCGGCGGCAAGGGTCACGGTTGTCCGGTTCGATGAGCCCTCGCCGTGCACAAGGATGCAGTCTCCGGGTTCCCATGTCACTTTTCCGGATTCGGAAATCGCCACTTTGGAATCAGGATCATCGGCAATGGTACAAGTAAAAGTATAGGTTTCGCCCTTTGAAGGGGAATCGGTGCCGGCTTCCTTGAGGCACGACGATGCCTGGCCCGCCACAAACGCGGCGAGCACAAGCATCAAGGCTAATCTTCCGGGATTCATAATCAAATAATCTATTCAGCTACGCAGCGGATGTAACCGACTCTGGATTTTGCGGGCGTGGCCACTTTATGGACAACGGGATCCTTATCGTAACGGATATCGACGGCAGAGGCTTTGCTGCCACTTCCATTGGCAGACCAGATGGCCACTCGCTTACTTACATATGCATATCCGAATTTGCTGCTATAATCATCGACATATCCACTAAGAGGGAAAACAGTCACGGGGTCGCCAATTCCGAAACACATATTAGTATTGTCCTGCGTCCAACCGACAGTCTCGGAAAGATCACTGGCAAAGAGACCGGGAACATCTTCAGTTGCAGGCACTCTATAACCGGCCGGGCAAGGATCATAGATTGTCTTGGTTCCTGACCATAAACCGTCATCCGTTTCCGAATACCAGGCACTATTATTAGCCGTGTAAAGGACATTGGGATTGGCAATTGCTCCGGCAACAGTTGACGGCGCAGCAGCATCGTCATGAACCACACTGATAGCCATTCCGGCACTTGACATAGGAGAAGCGTCACTGGCAATAGCGGAAGCTCCGGGGAACGGATCTTTGCGTCCCCACTGATAACCAAGGCCAAGACCCATGTCGGCGGTCAAGGCGCCAAGGAAGCGGTCCATCAACTGTTTTTCTCCCAGACTATAGGTGGCGGAAGTAATTGCAGTTTCAGGAATCCAGATATGCCAGCTCCAGATAACATTCTGCTCGGAATCCAGGGCTGCGATAACAGCATTGCCCTTCTTGAGTGTCGACGGGGTCTTGAAATAGATGTAATTCTCGGGACCGTCATAGTCAATCTGCTCAATGACGCTGTTAGCAGTTACTTCCTCGGAGTTGTTGTAACTTTCCCAGATGAGCTTCACGCCGAACACATTGCCGGCAGAAGTGCTGCTGTTACCCTTGACCACGGGAATCTTGTATGCTCCGGCGGCGGAAAGCACATAGCAGTTTGCGGAGCCGTTGGCAGAACTGAGGTCGGTCGCGCCCGTGATTGCCGACTTATGGGTGTCGGTGGAAGGCGCGGAATAATTCTCAAGTTTGGAAGTTATGTCTCCAAGGGCCAGAAGTTTGTTGCGGGCGACATCAACCGCAGTGGTCGTTTTGGCAATCTTTACGATTTCACCGCCTTTCTTGAACTTGATATTAAAGCCCTGGGTGAAATTGGTCCCGTTGGGGAGGAAGACACTGATGGTCTTGCCGGAAGTAACGCTTCCGCTGACCAGGGTTTTGGGATCATGGGTACCATTCGTCGGATCGGAGCTGCTGACATAGCTGTAATGCTGTGATCCAGGAAGGATTTCTACCGCATAAGTGCCATAGGCGACGGTTTCATCCATGTTACCGGACAAAACATATGAATCATAATCTCCGGTCACGCTGAAGGTGATTACGCCGCAGAGGTTATGGAACTCAAATACACCTTCGTTGTCGCAGGCGGCCATGAGAGGCCTGTTGGTATCGGAGAAATAATTGCGGCAATAGCAACCTTCCGGATTTGCCGTGGCGTCAGCCGGATAAGCGGCATAATAAGTGGCATATCCTTCTCCCCAACTCGCGAAATTGTAGGGCTTAAGAGCTTCGAAAGTAATGGTGGCCGACTTTCCGTCCGAACTGATGTCCGCGGCGGTAAGGGTAACGGTCGTGGCCTCCCCGGACCTGTTATGGCCGGTATGGATATGGATCTCGTCACCTACTTCCCACTGGGTTTTGCCGGTAGCGTCGATGGACACCCTGGAATCGGGAGAAATGACGCAAGTGAGAGTAACCATTTTCCCTTCTGCGGGAACAGGCTCTTCAAGGTTGTTCTTGTTGCAGGAAGCAGCAACGGCAACCATACACAGTAAAAGGGCTGCAAATTTGAAAGTCTTTTTCATACCTCAGTCCTCCTTCTACCAGTTGAAACCTTCAACGAGTTCATAATCCTCGGTATTACCGGTGCTTTCGGTCATACTTTGGCACAACAATGATTCATAGGACAACGGAAGAAGATACACGTCCGGTGCCTGATAATGTTTTGTGTTTGTCATATTTGATTGAATATAATTGGTTATCATCCTGGTGCGCTTACCGCCAGTAAGTCATAGTGCAAAATTATTCGTTTACGGACACAAAAAAGCGCAAAAAGCGGATTTCTGCTCGCAATTTGCGCAAAAGGCTCCCGTAAAAACAAGGAAGGTGACCTCACCGGGCCACCTTCCTGCAAAAGAGTATAATGGAAATCAACGACTGTTATTTCACTACGCAGCGGATTACGCCGCCACGGGATTTAGCAGTTTCACCTAGGGCATGGGTACTACCCCCGCGAACATTCATGTGGTATGCTCTGGTAGAACTTGATGCATAAGCTGTCCAAATGGCCACACGGCTTCCAGGGTAAGCAATCCCGTCAGGAGAGCTGTCATCACGATAGCCGGAATATGGAAATACCGTCAGCGGATCTCCCATGGCAAAATAATAAGCCGCCGAATTATCCGACCAACCGGTAACAGTGGAAAGATCCGAGCCGTGCAGGGGCTGTGTCTTAACTCTTGCCGGAACCCTGTATCCCGGAGGGCAAGGATCGTAAACTGTCTTTGCGCCATCCTTCCACAATTCGTTATTGGACTCATTCATCCAGTTGCCACCGTCAGCAAAGCATAATACAGTAGGGTTC
>JAFZBM010000108.1 GCA_017561765.1 Bacteroidales bacterium
CCGCTGACGGCGGAAGGAGTGGAGAAGGTTGCATAGCCTTCGGAGTCGGCTCCTTCATACTTGAGAATACGTCCTTCGTTGAGCGAGGAGGTCATGGTCTTGGACACGCCCCAGCTGTTGTTGAACAGGTTGGCGATGTTCTTGATGTCGGCGCTGAGCTGAAGGATGTTCACAGAGTTGCCGAGTTTCACCTTGAAGTCGTGCTTGTAAGCGAAGTCGAAACGGTGCACCCAGGGAGAGAAGACCGAGTAGGCCTCGGCGTACTGGCCCTTGTGGGCACTCAGGTAAGGATCGTTGTTGACGTAGGCCATGAAACGGTCGCGGTCGCTGTCGGAGACGAAGCGGAATTCCCTTGCTGCGACTTCCTCGTCGGTAGGGATGTAGAGGGCATCGTACTGATAGCCGTCGCCGTTCATGTCATTGGCGAGCATGTAGGAATAGTTGTAACCACCCCTCCATGCCTCGTAGATGAGGCTGAAGTGGTTGCCGCTGTGGTCGTTGTGGGTTGCGGAAGCGATCACACGGTCCGGAGTCACATACTGTGAGCTGTGGAGCTTGATGTTGTTGGGGCCCTTGACGGTAGGCACATAAGTGAATGCCGATTCGGCGTCGGAGCCAGGCATACCGGTAACCTCGTAACGGGCCACGTGGGTGTATGCGGCATAGAAATCAAGTTCAGGAATCGGCTGGATCTTGGTGGACAGGTTGGCGCTCCATCCGTAGCCGAGATTTGTGTTGCTGAGCACGAAAGCCTTGGTGGTGCTGCGGAAGTCGGCGGGATAGATAGGACGGTTGTCGGCGCCGTTGAAGGTGGCGAAACTCTCGACGGGCTTCATGCTCCAGTCGGACATCGTAACGTCGTTGACGGTCTTGTTGAACATACCTTCAGCTGAAACCGAGAACGGGAAGGAAGTCGGGAAGCTGTAGTCGACTGCCAGCGAAGTCTTCCACTCCTGAGGCATCCTGAACTTGGGATCCACAGCGGCAATCGATGAAGGAACGGTACCGGATTCGGGAGTGGCGGTTGCAGGAAGTCCCATGCTTATGAGCTTGTTGTAGAGATTCTCGCGGGTAAGGACACCACCCTTGAACTGGGACATGTCAACCAGCTCGCCGTTGATCTTGCTCTTGGCGTTGAGAGCGGCCTTGTACTGGACCAGACCTCCGTTTGTAGGCATGTTGGTGAAGAACACCAGAGGAATACGGCCGGAGAAGAGACCGGTACCGCCGCGAACCTTGAGGCTCTTGTCACCGAATACATCCCAGTTGAAACCGATACGCGGCGAGACGGTAATGTTGGAATTGGGCCATACGCCGGTATCGATGTGCTGAAGGGTATAATCGTAAGACTTGGGATAATAATTGAGGGCCTGGATGGCGGCATTGGTCATAAGGTCTTTATTGTCGAAGAACAGACCGTCCAGACGGATACCGGCGGTGAGTTTGAAGCGCTCGGTGGCGGCCCACTCGTCCTGCACGTAAATGCCGGCCTTGTGGAACTGCACGCGGGCTGCGGGAGCGAACTCGGGCTCGGTAGTGCCTTCCTTGATGTAGCCGTAGGTCAGGGCAACGATTTCAGGAGTGGCTCCGTTGATGAAATCGTCGACGCTGGCGTAACGGTAGTAACCGGTACCGTTGCGCATGTACTGGTTGTCAGCCATCTGATACTCGTAGCTTACGCCCGCGGTGACCTTGTGGTTGCCGGTGTACCAGGTAACATCATCCTTCACATTGGCGACGGTGTTGTGCACGGCGTTGTTCCAGGTGAAGAGCTCGTATCCGAGGGACATGTACTGAACGTTGTTTCCGGTACCGTCCTGGATGTCGATAAACGGGAAGTCGGAAGAGTTGGACCCGCGAACGTCGTCAAGCATGGAGAAGGTGGCCAGGAACTGGTTGGACAGGTTGTCGCCCAGGCGGCTGTTGAGATCAAGGGATGCGGTATTCACCTTGTTGTTCATCGAATACATGGAATTCGCGAACGACATCGAATAAAGGGATGTACGGGAATAAGGCGAACGGGTACCGCCGTCCATGGAAGAAGCGTTGGGGCCGTTCCATACCAGATTGTTGGTATAGTTGTAACGGAGTGCGAGTTTATGATTGTCGTTGATATTCCAGTCGATGCGGGCCAGGGCCTTCATGTTGTTCTGGTCGGCGGGGAAATCGGTGTAGGAGCCGGTCTCATAGCCGTATTTGGTCAGCACATGGTCTTTCACCTTTTCAAGGTCGGCCAGGGTACAGTAGGAAAGGTTGAGGGCCTGGTTGCCGACACCGTTCTGCGAGCCCCTCCAGCGCACGGCCACGGACGGGGTCTTGGAATACTCGAAGTTGACGAAGAAGAACAGCTTGTTCTTGATGATGGGGCCGCCGAGGGTCATGCCGTAAGTCGTGTTGCGGTCGGTATCGCGGGCGCCGGAAAGTTCAGTTCCGTAGATGGTGTTGCCGCGCATGTTCTCGTTGCGGTGGTAAACGTATGCCGCACCCTTGAAGGTGTTGGTACCGGACTTGGTGATGGCGTTGACGCCGCCGCCCTTGAAGTTGGTCTGGCGAACGTCATAAGGGGAGATGACGACCTGGAGTTCCTCGAGGGCGTCGATGGAAATAGGACTGCCGCCGCCGGGCAGGCTGGAGGACAGACCGAAGTTATTGTTGAAGTTTGCACCGTCCACGGTGAAGTTGGCGGTACGTCCGTCGGTACCCGCGAAGCTCATTCCATTGCCGCCGTAAGGGGAAAGGCGGGTAATGTCGGTGATGGTGCGGTTGACCGTCGGCATGCTCATCATTTCACGGTTGCTGATGTTGGTGGCAGCTCCTGTCTTTTCCGTGGGGAATTTGGATGATGCCGTCGAGATGACGACGGCCTCGCTGAGGACTTCCGAATCGTCGGGCATGGAAGCGTCGAGCGCGAAAACTTCAGCGAGCTGGAGGGTAACATCGGTGTAGTTCACCTTGCGGTAGCCCAGGCAGGAGACCTCCACGGTGTAAGGGCCGCCGGGACGCATACCGGTAATGCTGTAACGGCCTTCGGTGTTGGTCATCGCATAATACTGGGAACCGGAAGGGGTATGAACGGCCACGATTGTGGCGCCGGGGATCGCCCCCCCCTCGGCATCGGTGACACGGCCACCGAGAGAAGCAGTCGTGACCTGCGCATAGGCAGACACGACAAAGAACATTGCTGCCATGGACAGCAACAGTGCTTTGAATGATTTTTTCATAAAGTAAAAAATAACGTTGTGTTTTTATTTTTCTGGTGCAAAGTTAGTTCAAGAAAAAATCCCGTACAACTAAGAAACTAACATTTTATTAACAATATTTTTGTATCTTTGCACCCAATAACCTGCGAGGAAAGATTTGCCTGCTTGCAACCTCGCTCTAAAAAATGCTAAAATGAATTATCTGTTTACATCGGAGTCCGTCTCCGAAGGTCACCCCGACAAAGTCGCTGACCAGATTTCCGACGCCATCCTGGACGAATTCCTTTCCCAGGACCCGGAATCAAAAGTAGCATGTGAAACTTTCTGTACAGCCGGCCTGGTCATCGTGGGCGGTGAGGTACGGTCTGAAAATGCCTACGTGGACATCCCCCAGACAGTGCGCAACGTGATATCCCGGATAGGCTACACCAAGGCGGAATACGGTTTCGACGCCGCGTCCTGCGGTGTTATCAGCACCATTCATGAGCAGAGCGCCGACATCAACAGGGGCGTGGTGCGCTCAAGCGAGGATGAGCAGGGTGCCGGCGACCAGGGCATGATGTTCGGCTATGCCTGCAGGGACACCGAGAATTACATGCCACTGGCTCTGAGCCTGTCGCACCGCATGCTGCAGATTTTGACCGACATACGTCATAACGAGCCGCAGCTCATGCCTTATTTGAGGCCGGACGCCAAGGCACAGTTCACCGTAGAGTTCTCCTCGCACCATCATCCGGTACGGGTACATACCATTGTCCTGAGTACCCAGCACGACGATTTCGACTCCGACGCGGCCATGCATGACCGAATCGAGGAGGATGTGCGCAACATAGTGATTCCCAGGCTAATAAAGTCACTGCCGGAGCGCACGGCGGCATTGTTCAAGGGCGACTGGATACTGCACGTAAACCCCACCGGCAAGTTCGTCATAGGCGGGCCTGCAGGCGACACCGGCCTGACCGGGCGCAAGATAGTAGTCGACACGTACGGCGGACGCGGAGCCCACGGCGGCGGCGCATTTTCCGGCAAGGACTCTTCCAAAGTGGACCGGAGCGGAGCGTATGCGGCCCGTCATATAGCCAAGAACCTGGTGGCCGCCGGAGTATGCGACGAATGCCTGGTGCAGCTCGCCTACGCCATCGGCGTGGCGGAACCCGTGAGCATATTCGTCGAGACCTATGGCTCCGCCAAGGTTGAAGGAGGCGACGGCTACATTGCCTCGAAAGTCAGGGGGCTCTTCGACCTCCGGCCGGCGGCCATAGTGCGCCGCTTCGGACTCAAGAACCCCATCTTCTCCCCTACCGCCGCCTACGGACATGTGGGCCGCAAGCCCTACAAGGCTACCGTCATGGTGCAGGGAGAGGAGCGTGAAGTACAGTTCTTCGGATGGGAGCTGCTTGACATGGTCGATCCCATCAGGAAAGCGTTCGGCCTATGAGTTCCCGTAAAGAGAAGCAGCACCGCGTGCAGATCAGCAACAAGCGGGCGTCGTACGACTACGAGTTCCTTGAGCAGTACGACGCCGGCATCGTGCTGGTCGGCACCGAAATCAAGTCGCTGAGGGCCGGAAAGGCCTCCCTGGCCGATGCTTGGTGCTACTTCTCCGGCGGCGAACTCTACGTAAAGGGGATGAATATCTCCACTTATTTCTGGGCGTCGAAGTGGGGCAGCCACGAGCCTGCCCGCGACCGTAAACTCCTGCTTACCAGACGTGAACTCCGGCATCTGGAACAGGCAACCAAGACCAAGGGGCTCACAATAGTGGCCGTGCGCGCCTACATAGCCGACAACGGCTTTGCCAAGCTTCATATCGCCCTTGCCCGGGGCAAGAAGGAATACGACAAGCGTGCGACCATACGCGAGAAGGATATACGCCGCGAGATGGAGCGGGGCTAATTCAAATGATAGTATATCCCGGCAACCAGTCCCCTGCCGTCCACCTCGAAAGATATCCAGTTATCTGCGCCCCCGGCCTTGAACCCCCGTTTCCCGTCAGAAGTCGAGAACTCCCGTAAGGTACAGCTTGTCAAGCCGTTAAGTTTCGCTTTCACATCCGCGGCCTTGTCCCCCACCTTTATTCCGCCCGAAATAAGCGACCCGAAAACAGGGAATCCTGCATCCCGGATAATTACGGATTCAATGACGTTGTCTACGGTATAGATCTCGCTCCTGCCATAGATGTAGCTTACCTCATTTCCCTCCGACTCTATTTGGTCGGGACGGCCGAACTTTGCCTTAATCTGGCCGGCGCTCATCTCCGAGCCAAGTTTCACGCCGGAAAACTCGAATGCCGAAGTGACCGGCACTTTTGTGCTCTGGGCATTGGCCGCCAGGAGCGGCAGCATGCCCGCAATGATACAAATGATAATCTTTTTCATAGTATTGATATTGTTAAACGGTTTGACCCGGGAACAGCATTTGCGTCCAGGGATAATCCTGCGAGAATCCAAGATTTATCTGAAAATTCTGTGCGTCGCTTTTGGGCAGTTCATCACAGGGCACTTTCATGGCGACGTCGCTCACCCTGCCGCTTCCGTCCCTGGTCAGCACATCCCCGAACAACAGGGACGGTTCTTCATATTTATCCCAGGAGGAGCCCTGCGCAGGCCACGCTGAAGCACTGGTATGCACTTCAATGTGAAGATGTTTGCAGTCAACGTTCCAGGCCAGGCCCGTATCTCCAGTATGCCCGAGCAGCTCGCCCGGATATACCTTGTCTCCTTTCTTCCATGTTTTTCCCGTGCGCGGATTGACTCCGATACCATTCGAGTCGTCACCGGGATTCTGCTTGTCAGTGTAATTCAGATGCGCAAAGAACACCGAATAATTGTGGCCGTTCCTGCTGAAGGTAATGCCGATACGGTTGCCGTAACCGCCCTTGTCGTCGGTACCGTTAGGCACATTGCTTTTCATATATCCCGATATGGTTCCCCCTACCGGAGCATAGAAAGGAGTGCCGGGGGCCGCCAGGATGTCCCACCCGCGATGAGGCCTCACGGATCCGTCCGCATTGCGCCGTACATCCCCGTAGCTGCCGCTTTCAGCACGGCCTCCCGCGCTTGTAGGAGCAAGTTCAGCCACGCCGCCGACAGGGAAGAAACTGTCCTGTCCGGCATTGTAGCAGGGACGTTTTTCGCCCGTTTTCGCAAAAACCGCGTTTGCAGCGATGTCCTGTTCGAGTTTGAGCAACACCACGGCGTCACTTCCGCCAAGGCCGCCCGTCCAATACAGAAAGTTGGAGTCCTCATCGGGAACTGCAATAAGACGCACATAGGAGCCGATTCCATATGTACCTGTCCCATAAACTTTTCCGCCGCCGCTCACGGCAACTTCAACCCTGGCTGTCAGCGTGGACGGCCTGCCGCCACCCGCCGAACCGCCCGAGTGGGTCGAACCGTACCGGCCACCATCCGACTGGTTCCCGCTGATGTATTCGTCCCAAGATTCCATGAGCTGATAGGTCTTGCTGGTGGCTATGCAAACCGACGCGTCTAGTTCTCCGCCGTCAAGGGTAGTGCTCTTCGTGTTTAAGATGATATTGATATAATCCATTTCGGCAATGCCGGAATACTCCGCGGGATTGCTCACGGGCATGGCCTTCGCGCAGCCTCTCATCGGATGATAATTCTCCACCCCGGTGATGCGGCCCTCGGGCGTTGAATATATAATATGTCCGAAAAAGCCCTCGGAACGGAAGTAATCCCAGCTTCCGTCCGAACAACCGGGATAAGGTACCATTGTAACGACAAAATACTCTGTCGGGCTCTCTATCAAGTATTTACGAACGCGGGACGCCTCAGGCTCCCCCGGGCTTGTTCCACGCACTACCAGTTCATCCCGGCCGGTTGACGCAGTGCCGGAAAAGGATGCCGGCGCGACGGCGCCGGAGCTAGATAAATATACGGACCCCTGACCGGTTTCCCGTATGGGTGTTTGTGTCCAGACGCCGGCATTGTCGGCGATACTGACTGCTGCACCCCGGTCCAGCAACGACGTGAGGGCGGCCGACGGAGAATCTGGTGTCGCGGCCTTTGTGGCTGGCCCGCCGCCGGCAAGGTCAAAGGACGAAAAATCCGCATAGAGAGGATTGGCAAGATTAACCCGGACCGATCCAAGATCGGGCTTATGGGAGGTATCTTCCAAAGGCTGGAGACTGCAGGAGGGTGCAGACAGAGCCACCGACAACAGAGCGATGGCGATACGCTTTGCTTTTGAAGTTTTCATAATCCAAGTTTGTTAAGAACTTCCGCAAAGCTATGAATATTTTTCTAAACAAGCAAGCGTCCTGACACTTTTATTTCATTGAATTTCAAGCACTTCCGGTAGACAAGCAAGCAGAAATCAACGCCAGTGGCGGTTTACTGCTTGCTCCCCCACCTTTTTGCCCCGGGGAACAAACACAAAACCCTGTTCTATGTCAGTTTCTGCTTGCTTGCCTACCGGAAATATCAACCGATCGCCGGCAACGCCTACAGCAGCATTTCAATATCTTCACGCTTCAGGTACAGCGCCTTGGCAAAGCCCTCGATTTTGCTGCCCGATCCTTCTTTGAGCATACTCGCGGCTATCTTCAACCTCGACTCGAAAGGAACGGCTCGCAAGCTCTTGCCGAAATTGCTGTTGCACAAACTGTTACCCCTGTCCCGCATTTCCTGGATCGATCTTTCACTTATATACCGGGAGCTGAATTCCTGCTTCATGTGCTGCTCGTCTTCCTTCCTTACAAACAAAAATGCGAGGAAAGCGCGAGGAGTCCCGAACAATTGCTCAACGTGCCTGTAATCGACAAAGCTTGACGGCAGCAGCATACCGTCAGTATTATATTCCCAATCCTGCGGCAACAGCGCCTGGGTATGCAGAAGAGCTATCTGCGCCCTTCTGGAAATTTCGGATAGTCTGCGTCCCGGAACCCTGTCCTTCCTTTCACTGAAATACAGGTTCCCTACACCCCAGCCATAATCCCAGGGTACCTTATTATAGAAGTCCAGACAATTTCTGAAAGTATAAATGATTCTGGTCAACACATCATCACGCTTAATAATCCGGTCGCAGGCAAGGAAAAAGCCGTCACCCAGCAACTCGCTGCAGGCATTGACGGTATAGTGCCGTGAAAGGCGGACGAGCAGTTTATCCCGGAATCTCCGGGCGACTACATCTGTCGCAAATATTACAATATGTAGATGTGTATCGTTGACGTCAAAGCACAGCACCACAGCTCCCGCAGAGCTGGCGCATATAGCTATTGAATTGACGGCAAATACTTTAAGTTGATCCGTACCGAATGGCACATCGGCCCTCTTCCCGTCGGAATAAAGATGCCAGTAAGTTTTTGAAGTTTCCATAGTATAAATCCTTTTGACAAAAATAGTAAACTTTCACTATTCTTGCAACTGTACAAGAGTGCCCTTCAGAGAACTGCAATTGGTATATTACTCAGATTATTTGCTTCAGCTCGCAGAGACCGTCTCTGTTACCGACCACAAAAGGTACCGGAGGGTTGCCATCGTGAACGTAGTTATTTAGATATAGTGGCTCATTGAGGATAAAGAGGGTCGCGCTAAAGGTGTCACCGACTTGAAGCTTGGAATTCTCGGCCATCTCGACAACAAACTCCGAATTGCCCAAATAGCGTAGAATACAGCGTCGGTCCGGCTTCCACGATATTGACAAACGGTCGCCTGTTTTAAGGGTGTCGCTGCTAATATGGAAAGAACGAATAGGATTTGAGCCATCGCTTTGATCTATATGGTTCAAATAATCCTCCCAATCTTTGAAATCAAGGAATCTTGAGAGAATATCCAATGTGCTGCAGCGAGTTTCGTCTGCGCCTTGAATATAACCCCAGAGCCGCTTGAGCGTGGTAGCGCTGATTATCTCATGGTTAATATCCCAGATGGCAGAGCGGAGAAATAAGAAATCTTTAGGCGTTTTAATTCTGCGGTTAAGCCTTGCCTCCACCTGCTTCTTGAGTTCTAATACTTCCGGACTGGTCTTCTTCATGCTGCATTGAATCTTTCAATTTATAAAGGTACGCACATTTGGGCATATATCGACTGATCCTTTTTGGTCCTTTTATAATTATATGGATGAAAAAACGTATTTTTGCACTACAATTCCGCCTTTAGATGAACGAAAACAGCACATCTGGTCCAATAGACTCCCGGTTTATTTCAGAAGAAGAAACCCGCCCGGTTTGTGAAGAATTGCCTGGTTGCTGGATTAACCGGCTGGTAAAGACCAGGAGGCAAGGGCGATGGTTCATACTCAAAGGCCTGCGGCAGGATTTTAATGTAAATGCTATTTTCCTTGAACTTCTCAAAAAAGAGTATGCGCTTATGGTGCAGCTCGACCACCCGAACATCGCAAAAGCATATGCCAAAGAGACGAATGACGTCCTTGGACCATGTATCGTCATGGAGTTTGTTGACGGCGTAAGGCTGGACGAGTTCCTGGCTGGCAAGCCAAGCGTAGAGGCAAGGCGAAAAGTCGCTGAACAGCTTGTCGACGCTCTCTCCTACATCCACAGCAAACAGATTCTACACCGTGACCTCAAGCCCTCGAACATCCTTGTTACCCGCAACGGAGGCAATGTGAAGATTATCGATTTCGGGCTCTCCGACTCAGATGATTATGCCATCCTGAAGCAAGCTGCCGGAACCTTGAAGTATATGTCTCCAGAGCAGGAGGCGGGTGGCCCAGTGGACTGCCGGTCCGATATTTATTCGTTCGGCCTGTTATTGCGGGGGCTCTTCCCCAACCGCTACCGCCACATTTCCCAAAGATGCGCCAGGAGTGATCCTGACAGACGTTATGAGAGCATGGAGGCCGTTAAGGAAGCATTGGAGAGAAGCGACAGGAGACGGCGTCTAGTGCCCTATCTATGCCTCGGGCTTGTCTTCTTGCTCGCCTTGCTGCCAACTTTCATCCAGCGAGCAAAGCCGGAAGAACTGAGCCCGAATACGCCCGAGAACGCCACTGCCGACCAGAGAGCGTATTTACAGAAAGTCCTCTGGCGCAACAATGTGCCCATACACGCCTTTATCAAAGAAGCCGACGAAGGGAAGGAATACAGAGAGGTCATGATGTCGAAGCTTTCAAAATTGAACATAGATATCAGCTCGGAGATCACAGATGCCGGAAACTTCTACTCTCCTGGAGATCCCGAACGCCTGTACTTCCTGTCACACTGCAGCATGAACCAGGGGACCAAAAGGAACTGGGCGCTAAAATCCATAGAAAAAAACTGCCCTTCATTTGAGACGGAATTCAGCAAGGGCCGCATCAGCAGGACAGTATATGACAGCCTGAAGTGGGTGGTCTCCCCCAATGTTGTCACTCTACCGGCAGCGGACATCACTGCTACTACCGCCACATGCGGGGCGGAATTGCCCGACAGCACCTACGCCTCCGGTGCAAAAACAGGTCTCTGCTGGAGCCCGTGTCACAATCCAACGACCGAAAGCCACCATGCCTCGTTGAACAGTCCCGGAGGGCGGGTGACTCTTAGCGGTCTTTCTCCCGCTTCCACATATTTCGTCAGGAGCTACGTCCAGACGGGCGCAGGCACCACATATGGCAATGAGGTATCTTTCACAACATCTGAAGGGATGCAGGATTTGCCTCCAGGGGCAGCTAGAGGCTTGTTCTCGGTAAGCAAAAGCGCGCAGGTATATATAGCAAAAGGCAACCTGCAGTATCAGGCTTCAACTGGCATCTGGCGTTTCGCCCCCCATCAGTACGACTGCGTAGGCATCGACAATAATAAGATTGCTTCTGCTTGGAGCGGATGGATAGACCTTTTCGGATGGGGCACCAGCGGCCATGACCACGGCGCCGTAAACTTCCAGCCATGGAGCGGGAATGCGGACACCCGGAGCGACGCCCTTCATTACGCCTACGGCAATCCCGGGAGCAATCTGTTCGAGCAGGACGGCACTGCCGACTGGGGCTGCAACAAAATCCTCAATGGAGGTGACGCAAATCACCTATGGCGCACCCCGAGGGTATCGGAATTATTGTTTCTACTGTTCAACCGGAATACGGAGTCGGGGGTGCGTTTTGCTAAGGCTCAGGTGGCAGGAGTATATGGCCTGATTCTGCTGCCGGACAACTGGAACATCGCCATCTATCCCTTGAACGCAACTAACAACGTAAACTCGCGGCACGACGCTAATATCGTCTCCTTGTCTGACTGGTCCCGTCTTGAGAGCGCCGGCGCCGTATTTCTGCCTGAGGCCGGCGTGCGCACCGTGGACGGAGTATTCACGCACTTAGGCGCTTACTACACTTCAGAAGCCGCCAGCACCGACGCCTGGCACATCATTCTGGATGATGCAGGCCTCTATTTCGACGCACGCGGCCACCGCGGCGACGGCCTCTCCGTCCGCCTGGTGCAGGACGCCGGGGGAAAGTACTTTTAAATCACCTCCCAGCCAAATCTGCCGGCAAGCTCCTTTGCAAGAGCAAAATCCTTGTTTGGGACGCGGAGCTTTATGGTTGTACGTGAGCCATAGGCAGGGCTTTCCGGTTCCATGAGCATCGCAGGTTCCGGAGCAAGGGAATCGTATCCTACAAGGCGGCAGTTCGCGGGCTCGGGTTGCATTACAGCCTCGTCCAACACCTTTTTGACAAAGGCGTTAAGGGATATACCGGCCTCGGCAGCCCGATTTGCGATATCCCTATGAGTAGCCGGCGAAATACGGATATTGAAGGAGCCGGAATAACTCTTTTCCGGCTTGCAGTTGTGTTCTTCACAAAAAATCAAGTAGTCATCTACTGCCTCATGAAATGCGGCGGTAAGTTCAGCAACAGATTCGCCTTCGTAGTTGACCAGATCATCTATTCCTTCCAACTTTCCGAAAAACACCTTGTCCGGTTCGCTGTAAGCAACTGATCCGATGTATCCTTTATACTTTAGTGTGTTCATTATTAGATGTTTTTGTTTCTTATGAGTTTAGCAATAATATTATTCAAGGCGTACTTTTTCAACGTATTACCCGGGTGTGGACGATGGAGTAAGATCTTTCGGTTGTGCTCATCTATAAACATAACCCTGGATCCTGAAGTCTTTCCTTTGT
The DNA here is from genome assembly GCA_017561765.1 of Bacteroidales bacterium. GTDB lineage: Bacteria > Bacteroidota > Bacteroidia > Bacteroidales > UBA932 > Cryptobacteroides. Next base: position 12,278 of record JAFZBM010000108.1, read on the forward strand.
TCTCTTTCTTGTATCCGAACAAATGAAGCAAACTTGACGCTTCATCAAATGTGAAATCGGTCGGAAGGCTTTTCAGCCTGTCGATAAGTTTTTCTTTCGTTCCCATGCGCAAATGTAACTAAATTTTAGTTGCAATACAAATGTTTTTGAAACTTTCTGCCCAGATGAGCTTCAAATATGTAAATGTACTCGGCGCGATAGCAGAGACCGCCTTGTGCAGGATGCCCTATAACAAAAGGACCAGAAAGGACCAGCGACTATCGGATTATTATTATGTACTTTGTAAAGATTAATTCTCCGAGAGGCATATTATACCATTTCGTCAATACAGCAAAAACAATATAAACAATGGACACCAAAACTATCAAAAGTTATTATGAGACTCCTGATTTAATTCAAATCATCATCAGGATCGAAAGAAATATTTTAATCGTGAGCGGACCTGGCGGAAATGGAGAGATTGAGCCAATTGGTTATGAAACAGAATAATTTAAATAATATGAAAACCTATCATTTATTGGGCTTCGCGTTAATAGCGGCCACTACTTTCCTGTCTTGCTCCAATATCGAAAGAGATGTCATTCAAAACGACTCCATCAAAGAAAAACAGAGGGAAGTAATCATTACTGCAAGCATAGAAAGCCAGCCGGAAACAAGAACAGTTTTGGATTCAGATTACCAAACTATTCTTTGGAATCCTTCTGATTACATTAAGGTATTTAGCGCTGGAGAGGCCGCCAAGTTTACTTCACAGAATACAAGCCGCGCAAATACTGCCCAATTCAAGGGATCCATTTCAGTCATTACTGCTACTAGTGAACAAAACCCAGATGCAAGTTACATTTACGGCCTATATCCTTACCAGGATGAAGCCTCGTTCAATAATGGTTCGATAACAACAACACTCCCTGACACCCAGAGTGGATTCGCCAACTCTTTTGCTGATGACCTTTTTATTTCCATTGGTCGTTCACTTACTTTCAGCATGGGTTTTTGGAACGTATGCTCTGGATTCCGCTTTCGGTTTTCTGTGGGAGGTTATCAAAGCGTGACGCTGTCCAGCAATGATGGGACGCCTTTTGCCGGCACTTTTGTGGTTTCTTTTGACAGTTCAGGGAAACCGACAATCACCGCCTATCCCGCCCCGTCTCCTTCCGTTACAGTAAATGCACCGGAAGGAGGATTTACCGCCAACAAATGGTACTACATTGTAACGCTCCCCGGTTATCATGCCGGCGGCTATACCCTCGAGGCATCAAACGCATGGGAAACGGGTATATATCAGACAACCGAGCCTAAGACCTTTACCAGATCACGTTTCAAAGAGATAGATAATCTTGATCAGAGACTATCTTTCCCCGCGGCGGTAGATCTTGGCCTTTCAGTCAAATGGGCCGCCTACAATTTGGGCGCCACTAAGCCTGAGGAATACGGGGACTACTTTGCATGGGGAGAAATGGAGCCATATTATAAGCCCGGATACGCGCAGTCTTCATCCCCTGTATGGAAAGATGGAAAGAGCGAGGGTTATTGGTGGAAATCTTATAGATGGTGTAATAATGCCTATAACAAGTTAACCAAATACAATGATGATGATGAATATGGTTATAATGGTTTCACGGACAATAAACTGTCATTAGATATTGAAGATGACGCTGCACGTAGTATAGCCGGGCGTACCTGGAGGATGCCCACAAAGGCGGAATTACAAGAGTTGAAATCTAACTGCACATGGTCTGCATCAACTGTAAACGGAGTTAAAGGCCTTAAAGCCACTGGACCGAATGGTAATAGTATATTCTTCCCGGCTGCAGGATATTGGACAGCTGATGAGAAACTATATAAGGGTCAAAGCGGTTATTATCTTTCTTCAAGCCTCGCTAACACACCTTGTTATCCATTCAGTCTTTGGATAAAGTTTGACACTGTTTATTCCGGTTATGAGACAAGTTTCAATCGTTGTGCCGGCTTCTCAATACGCCCTGTAATAGAAGACTAATCGATAAAGACTTGTCGTCTAAGGAAAGAAGAAACGCAACCAGAGTTATAATCTATACGATTGTTA
>JAFZBM010000109.1 GCA_017561765.1 Bacteroidales bacterium
CAACCTGAATCTGGTCGATATTCTGGAGTCTTTGATTGAGGGGCAGCCGGTACAGAACAATACCAGCTTCAGCATGAAGATTGATCTCAAGGACCAGGCCGGACACAGCGTGAGCAATACCGCCAAGTTCCATTTCACCTCCGCGCCGGAGTTCTTCTGGGACGGCAATGCAGCCTTCGGTGTCGTCGACCTGAATTCCGCGGCCGTTGCTTCGAAAATCCGCATCAGCGCCCCCGGTAAGATCGAAAAACTGACCATCACACTTGAGAACGGCGCCGACGCCAAACTTGTGTCTTACATTCAGAACCGTACCACCGGCAAGTCCATGGTGATAGACCTCGTCAATGACGAGCTGGTGGCCACCTCCTTCAAGTCCTATTTCCCTGCCGGCAGCGCCGTCAGCGGCAAGACCGACGTCTCTCTTGACTTCAGTTTCATGTACGACCTGAAGTACGACATGGGGGCTTCCACCAATGTCTTTACCATTCTTGCGGCAGACAAGAACGGCAAGGAAACGACTGCGCTGGTCAAGTTCAAGAAATAGGCTCCCCGCCTATTTCCTGAACCATCCGAGCGACTTGGAGCAGAGCTCCGACACGGCTCCCCAGTCACCTGCAGCTATGACGGCCTTGGGAAAGAGTTTTGAACCCATTCCCACGGCCGTCACTCCGCTTGAGGCCCATGCGGCAAGATTCTCTTCCGTGGGCTCCACGGCGCCCGTGCACATGATCATGGACCAGGGGAGCGGTGCAAGGATATTCTTGACGAAATCGGGACCGCCCACCGTGCCTGCGGGGAAAACTTTGACAAGGTCACAGCCGAGCTCCTGCGCACGCACTATTTCGCTTACGGTACCGCAGCCGGGAGAATAGGGGACTCCCCGTCGGTTGCACAACGGCGCCACCTCTTCCACCAGGCAGGGCGAGACTATGAAATCTGCACCCATCTGAATGTACATGGCGGCGGTGGGTGCATCGAGTATGGTGCCGGCGCCAAGGGCCATTTCCGGGCATTCCGAGCGCACGAAGCCTATCAGTGACTCGAATACCCTGTGGGCTCCGTCGCCCCTGTTGGTGAACTCGAATGCGCGTATTCCGCCGTCGTAGCAGGCCTTGACCACTTTTTTGGTCAGTTCAATGTCCGAATTGTAGAAAACTGGTACGATACCGGTGCTGCGGATGATGCCCAGGGTATCGATTTTCTTGAATTTTGCCATAATGATTATCTTGATACCCGTCCCGAGCCGCCGCCCTTCATCAGGGCTTCCACCTCGGCTACTGTTACACGGTTGTAATCGCCAATGATGGTGTGCTTCAGCGCAGAGGCCGCAGCCGCAAACTCGATTGCCTCCTGGTCGGTAGGGTAATTCAGCAGGCCGTAGAGCAGCCCTCCCATGAAGGAATCGCCGCCGCCGACGCGGTCAACTATATGTGTGATGTCGTAGCGCCGGCTCTGCCACAGGGTGTTCCCGTCAAAGAGCACGCCGCCCCAGGTGTTGTGGTTTGCATTGATAGACCCGCGTAAAGTGATCGCCACTTTCTTGCAGCGGGGGAAACGTGCCATAAGCTGCCGGCACACGCTCTCGAAGCGGGTCTGGTCAATCTCGCCGCCCGTCTTTTCAGCGTCGAAGCCTTCGGGCTTGATGCCGAATTCCTTCTCTGCGTCTTCCTCGTTGCCGAGAATCAGGTCGCAGCCTTCCACGAGTGCGGGCATGACCTCAGCTGCGCTCTTGCCGTATTTCCACAGTTTCTTGCGGTAATTGAGGTCGCAGCTTACCTTTACGCCCATCTCGTTGGCGATCTTTATAGCCTCCAGGCAGGCGTCGGCCGCACCCTGGCTCAATGCCGGGGTTATTCCGGTCCAGTGGAACCAGTCGGCGCCTTCGAGCACCTTCCGCCAGTCAACCATTCCTGGCTGAATTTCTGAAATGGCAGAATGAGAGCGGTCGTATATAACCTTGCTGCCGCGGGCTACGGCGCCGGTTTCGAGATAATAAATACCAACCCTGTCGCCACCATATACTATTCCGTCGAGTTTGACGCCAAGTCCGCGCAGTTCGTTGGTGCACATGTCGGCGATGTCGTTTTTGGGCATACGGGTAACGAAATGGGCATCTACTCCGTAGTTAGCCAGGGACACGGCCACGTTGGCCTCGCCGCCGCCGAATGTGGCGTCGAACTGCCGGGCCTGCCCGAAGCGAAGATACCCCGGAGTGGAAAGGCGAAGCATCACTTCGCCGAATGTAACTACTTTTGCCATATTTATCTTAAATTTTCAGTTGCACACCAGTCCATATCATTGTAATCGTCATTTTCGCCGCACATCCCCCAGATGAATGTGTAGTTGCGGGTTGCGCAGGCGCTGTGAATGCTCCACTGGGGGGAGATGACGGCCTGCTCGTTGTGCATCCAGATGTGACGCGTCTCCTGTGGCTCTCCGCAGAAGTGGCACACGGCTGCATCTGCAGGCAGCTCGAAATAGAAATATACCTCCATGCGGCGGTCGTGGGTGTGCGCCGGCATGGTGTTCCAGGTGCTCCCCGGAGCCAGTTCCGTCATGCCCATCTGCAGTTGGCAGCAGGGGACTACCTCCTTGACCAGCAAGCGGTTGATTGTGCGCTCGTTGCTTTCTTCAAGGCTCCCGAGGTGCATCACCACCGCATCTTTCTTGCTAACCTTCTTGACTCCGGTCTCGCGGTGGGCGGTGGCGGAGCAGAAGTAGAAGTGGGCGGGATGTGCAGGATCGGCGCTCTTGAAGGTGACGTGGCGTTTGCCGCGACCTACGTAGAGCGCTTCCTTGTAGTCCAGGGCGAATTCTTCGTCCCCGACCTGCACGGATCCGGCCCCGCCGACGTTGATGATACCCAGTTCGCGGCGTTCAGTGAAGAATTCGGCGCGAAGTATGTCCGGGGCGCCCAGCAGCAGTTCTTCATTGACCGGAACGGCGCCTCCGGCTATTATTCGGTCGAACATCGAATAGACAAGGTTGATTTCGTCGGCCACCATGAGATTCTCCACCAGATACTCTTTGCGAAGCCGCTCGGTGTCATAATGCTTGGCGTCCGTATTGCTTGACGCCTGTCTTACTTGACAATTGATTTTCATAATATTAAGGTTGTTTTCCGATATATGCCAATATGCCTCCGTCCACATACAGGATGTGTCCGTTTACGGCGTCGGAGGCGTGGGACGCCAGGAATACCGCAGGGCCGCCGAGTTCGTCCGGATCAAGCCACCGTCCGGCAGGAGTCTTGGCACAGATGAAACTGTCGAAGGGGTGGCGGCTTCCGTCGGGCTGGCGTTCGCGGAGCGGAGCGGTCTGCGGGGTGGCTATGTAGCCGGGCCCCAGGCCGTTGCACTGAATATTGTACTCCCCGTATTCCGAGCAGATGTTCCGGGTGAGCATCTTGAGCCCGCCCTTTGCGGCGGCGTAGGCGCTCACGGTCTCGCGTCCGAGCTCCGACATCATTGAACAGATGTTGATAATCTTTCCTTCGCGCCGTTCCATCATTTCAGGAACGACGGCGGCGGTGCAGATGTACGGACCCACAAGATCGACATCGATAACCCGCTGGAACTCCTCCCTCTTCATCTCATGCATGGGGATGCGTTTGATTATACCGGCGTTGTTGACCAGAATGTGAATGGGCCCGACCTCTTCGTGAATGCGAGCCACCAGCGCCTTTACGGCATTTTCATCGGTGACGTCGCACACGTAGCCGTGTACATTGGTGATTCCGGCTTCCCGATAGGCATCAAGCCCCTTGAGCATGGACGCCTCGTTGGAAGTGTTGAAAATGATGTTGTCGATGCCGGCCTCGACGAATGCCTTGGCGATGGCGAAGCCTATGCCGTAGGCGGCGCCGGTAATCCAGGCGTTGCGCCCTTTAAGCGAGAACAGATTTTTCATTGTTTGTTTACTAATTCGAACCATGCAGCGGAGTTCTTTATATCGCCCTTCGACCAGCAGGAACCGAACTTGTAGCGAATCACTTCACCACTGCGTATCTGCTTGGTGCACAGGCCATGGGAACCGTCGTCCGAGGCTCCGGTCCAGTGCGCTCCTTTCATAACTACTGCAACTCCCAGCATGCCGCTCTCGGGCTCCTGGCTTTGGTCGGATGCATGCTCCCAGATAGCATAGCTGTCGTCGCCGCACTGTTCCTCTTCAATCGTCTCCTGGGCGGCATGACGGTTGACGCCTACCGCAATGGTGAGCATCTCCGGGCCACTGAAAGTATAAGTGTCTTCCACATCGCAGAAATACTTGTCAGCATGGACGGTGACCTTTTTGTCAAGGGCCACATCCGTGCCTTCCACAGCAGTCCACAGCGGATAATGCAGCACGAAAACGACCTTGTCCGGCCTGGACTCCAGTATCTCGTATGAACGGTAGTTGGTGGCCGGGTAGCGGAGCGTGTCGCATATAAGCGGCGCGGAAGCACCGCCGCCCAGGGAGACCGCCACTTTGTAGCAGTCCTTTCCGCCATGGTCGTGATGATAGTAATCGGGATCCTCCATGGCACCTTTGTACCATTCGTCGGCAACGAGCGCGCCGGGCAGCTTGACCCAGATGTCGATACCGGGCGATGTGGGGTTGCCCTCGAGTGCCTCTCCGTAGAAGCGCCCTGCAATAAGGTTGTTTTCAAACACGAAGTCGTCGGCCCTCTCGGGTACGGCCCGGGCCATCACACGGGGCTCCGAATCCTGCCCGCATGCAGCGAACATAAGAAGCGCGACGGCCAGTAAAACGAGTTTCTTCATCTTTTAATCTTCAATAGGTTTGTACTTGGGAACCAGCGACTTCATAATAGTCCAGGCGATCAGGTATGCCAGACCGCAGAAGCAGAACATGATGAAGTAGCCGGCGGGTTTGCCTTCGAAGCCCATGAACCTGAAAGCGGCTCCGGCATTCTCGGCGTAGGTGAACAGGTTGCCCGCCACCTTCTGTATGATCATGGAGCCGATACCACCTGCCATTGCGCCTATTCCGGTTATGGTGGCGATGGTGCTCTTGGGGAACATGTCACCGATGGTGGAGAAGAGGTTGGCGCTCCATGCCTGATGTCCTGCACCCGCAAGACCGATCAGGATTGCCGGCCACCACGGCGAGTCGAAACGTATTCCAAGGGGCTGGGCGAACAGTGCCGCCAGCGGGAAGAAGGCGAAGATGAGCATGGCCAGCATTCGTCCCGCGTAGGGATTCATACCATTCTTGTCCACGAAGATCTTTGGCAGGTAGCCGCCGCCTATGGAAATGATGGTTACAATCAGATAAAGGGTGAAGATGAGCCACTGGCCAAGTGCCGACGTGGCGGGAGCGTGGAACTGGTTGCTGAAGTACGAAGGTGCCCAGAAGAGGAAAAACCACCACACGCCGTCGGTGAAGAACTTGCCGGCGATGAAGCTCCATGTCTGCTTATACTTGAAGCACTTGATGAACGGGATGGCTTTTTCGTCCGCTGCTTCGGCGGCCTTTGCCGCCTCTTCCTCGGCGTCATCCTGATGGATGTACTCCAACTCGGCGGAATTGACTCTCTTGCTCTTTTCCGGCTTGTCATACATGAAAGCCCAGAAGAACATCCAGATGAATCCCAGGCCGCCTATGATTACGAACGCCATCTCCCAGCCGAATTTTACGGCCAGCGGCGGTATCAGAAGGGGAGCGGCGAGCGCACCCACGGATGCACCTGCATTGAAGATGGAGGTGGCGAAGGCGCGGTCTTTCTTGGGGAAGTATTCCGCCGTGACCTTGATGGCGGCGGGGAAGTTGCCCGCCTCGCCCAGGGCCAGTATACCCCGGCACAGCAGGAAGAGATAAACCGATGTGGTAGAGACGGCCAGGGCGACCTTGGAACCTGCTTCAACGGCGCGCATCGCGGCTACGGAATCAAGACCTACGATGTGGGTGGTGGCCCAGCCGCATGCTGCATGCAGGCAGGCGCCCGCCGACCATACGCCAATGGCGATAAGGTAGCCCTTCTTTGTGCCCATCCAGTCAACGAACTTGCCTGCGAACAGGCAGCAGACAGCGTAGAAGATGGAGAAGAAGCTGGTAATGGTGCCGTAATTGGCATCAGTCCAGTGGAACTCCGGCTTTATGAACTCCTCATATGTAAGCGAGAGCACCTGGCGGTCCAGGTAATTGACGGTGGTAGCCACGAACAGCAGGCTGCATATCCACCACCGCCAATTGGTCATGAGTTTGGTTTGGGTGCTCATAAGTGCTTAAATTATGGCTTTGACGGCCTCGCGCATGCCTTCCATCTGGATGAGGGCGAGGGCCTTGGTGAGGAAACGGCAGAGGTTGGGGATGGCGTTAAGGTCTTCGCCCCAGATGAACTCGGCGCCCAGGACGCCCTGCGCCACTTTGGCGACATCGCCGGTGGCCCAGAGTTCCTGCAGAAGTCCGGTGATCTTGGGATCGTCATTGGGGACAATCTCGTCATCGCCGCGCTTGCCTCCCTTATAGTAGGTAATGATGCCGGCAAGTCCGAGCACCAGTCCGACGGGCAGCTCGCCCTTGCGCTCAAGGTATGTCTTGAGTCCGGGCAGGTCGCGGGTCTTGAACTTGGGGAACGAGTTGAGCATGATGGACGTGACGAAGTGCTTGACGAACGGGTTGCGGAAGCGCTCCATAACATCGGCTGCGAATTTCTCAAGCTCTTCCTTAGGAAGATTGAGAGTGGGGAGCAGCTCTTCGAACATGACCTTATGAACAAACTTGCCCACCTCGGGATCCTCGCAGCACTCCTTAACGGTGTCAAGACCGCTCAGGTAACCTACCGGAGAAAGCACGGTATGAGGGCCGTTGAGCAGGGTGACTTTGCGCTCATGGTAAGGCGCTTCGCTGGGAACGAAGAGCACGTTGAGTCCGGCCTTGTCGGCGGGGAACTCGGCGGCCACTTCCTTGGGCGCCTCAATTACCCATAGATGGAAAATCTCGGCCTTGTCAAGAAGGTTGTCCTGATAGCCGACTCTTTCGCAGAGCTGGGCGGCATTGTCGCGCGGATAACCGGGGACGATGCGGTCAACCAAGGTGCTGTACACTCCGCAGGCGGTCTCGAACCAGTCGCGGAAGCCCTCGGGAAGGCCCCAGAGCTCGATGTACTGGCGAATGCACTCTTTGAGATGCTTGCCGTTCTCGAATATTAGTTCGCAAGGGAAGATGATGAATCCCTTCGACGGATCGCCCTTGAAGAACTCCCAGCGGTGATAGAGCAGCTGGGTGAGTTTGCCGGGATAGGACGAGCATGGAGCGTCGTCAATCTTGCAGGCGGGATCAAATGCGATTCCGGCCTCGGTGGTGTTGGAAATTACGAAACGCATTTCGGGCTGTTCCGCGAGCTTGAGGTAGGCCTGGAAATCCTCGTAAGGGTTGATTCCCCTGGAGATTACGTCAATCAGGTCCACACTGTCGACGGGCTGGCCGTTCTGCAGGCCCTGAAGGTTGAGGTGATAGAGTCCGTCCTGCTCGTTGAGCCAGCCTACCATGCCTTTCTCGATGGGCTGGACCACTACGACTGAACCATTGAAATCGGTCTTCTGGTTGGTTTTCCAGATAATCCACTCGATGAATGCGCGGAGGAAATTACCTTCGCCGAACTGGATGACTTTTTCGGTGTAGCTTTTCGCCTGTGGGGCGGAAGTACGGTTTAATCTTTCCATTTGATTATATGTTTATATTGTTAAAATGCTATGGTTGTATCGTTTACTGTAAAGTCGGAGAATACCGCGGTGCCTTGCTTGCTGGAGTCGGAGCTATTACATGCCACGCCAATCTTTACGGTATCTGGAATGCCCGTGAAATCCAGGGTGGAAACTCCGCCATAAGTAGCGCCTCCGTCGAGTGAATAGCTTGTCTTAATGCTGCTTCCCTCACGGACGATTTTCAAGACCACGTTGGTGCCGCTTGTCTCGGGCGCTTTCATCTCGCTGGACGAACTCTGGCTGCTTGACGGGGCGCGAAACCTGCGATAGTATTTGTCGCCTTTTCCGCACAGTGCATAAATCAGGCTGTTTGCCTGGGCAGATGCATCTCCGGATATCATAATGAGACCGGCAACGCCCTGGTTGCTATCTTTTGCGGGGGTAAAGGAAACCAGCTTAACAGTTGCGGTAAAGTCACCGGTTACTTCACGGTATACAGATCCGAAGGCCTGTGCCTTGCTCTCCCACTTGCCGGAGGAGGCAATGCTGAGCTTGCCGTCAGAAACTGAATAGTTGGCAGTAGAAGCGCTGTTGTTTACCCAGCTCCATCCTTCGGATAAGCCGGAAACAGGCTCGTCCGGCTCGTCAGGATTGTCGGGATCCGGGTCGTCGGGATCGGAGCCGTTATATTCCGTTATGCCTCCGTTGTTAACTGCGACGGGTGCGCTCGAGAAACCGCTCAACTTGCCGTAACCGGCGTTGGCCTTGACCACGGAAGGAACATCGGCCGCCGGTGTGACGACATAGCTGTACGAAGGCTTGAAGTCGTTGTATGTCAAAGGGGTGGCAAGCGTCTCGCCGTTGTAGGACTTGTACTTTATATTGCTTAACGGGTACGGGTCCCTGGCTTTTGCCGGCCGGTTGACATAAACATTTTCAGTAGGATACAGATATCCCGCCACGCTGCCCTGGAGGTTGGATTCGTTGCTCTCCTTGGCCGGATAGGTGCAAATGTCAGTCGGCAATTGCACACCGTCGAAGTAATTGAATTCCACCAGGACTTTTGCGCCATAGGCAGAACCGACGCCGTAGGTAGTGCATCCTTCGAACAGATTATTGTAAACGTGGGCGGTTCCGTAGCGTACGCGGGGATGGCGGGAACTGGAACCGTCGAACCAGTTGTGGTGGAAGGTGGCTGAAATCTGGGTGTCGCCTGTAGCTGAATTGGAGTGCCCGACAAGACAGCTCTTCTGCGTCTTGATGTAGCGGCACCAGCTCACGGTGACGTTTTTGCTGCCATGGGTGATGTCGGTGGAGCCGTCCTCATAGTCCTTGGTCTGGTTGAGGGACGTGAAAGTGCAGTGGTCTACCCACACACCGTCGCATTCCTGCATACTCACTGCGTCGGCGCCGTTGTTAGCCTTGGGCTGCTGGAAATTTATATTGCGGATGATTATGTTCTTTGCGCGAACTGCAAATAAGCCGATGCGGTCCATCACGAAGCCGTCCGTGCCGAAGAAACTCAGGTTAGATACATCTTTGATGTCAAACCAGGGATGCGCTTCACTGAAGTCGCGCCCGTCGGATGGCCCGAACGTGCCGCTGAGCCAGATGATGACGGGGGAGTGGTCGCCGGCCTTTTCCGATTTGGTCCGTGCGAGCAACCAGGTCTGCAGGGCCTTCCCGTTGTCGAAATGCAGAACATTCGTGCCGCTTGCCCCTTCGCCCCCGGTCACGCCGGCAGCTTCGGCAAAGCCGTACATCCGGGTTGGATCTACAGTCCCGTTTGCGGGTGGATTGGTGCATTCAAGTTCGGCCGTTTCCGCAGGATCGTCCGGCTCGCCGGGTTCGTCGGGATCGGAAGGATCAATGGTCTTTCCGGGGGTGAATATTATCTTGTAGTAGCGTGCCGCTCCGGTTCCGTAAACATACACGTCACCGGCTGTCACGTTGAACGAGCATGACTTCTGTTCCTTGGAATTAACGCTTCCTGCAATCAGAGTCTCCGTGCCGTTATTATACACGCAGATGCTGCGGATGGGGTCGGGAGCAGTGGAACCGGTGTGGGACTCCACAACTGTAACGACTCCCGCCTCGGTCACGCTGAACTTGAAACGGTTCTTGTCCGTGCCGCCGGGATTGCAGGGCTGGAAGTACGTGGTGCCGTACTTGCTCTTTGCATCGGCCTCGATGTTCATGCCTGCGAATGTCAGCGAGACGGCGTTCAGTTCCGTGGTCGGCTTGCCGAGCTTGGCAAATTCCGCCTGCCAGCCGCTCTCGGAGAAGTCCCAGGTAACGGGCTCGCCGACTTCGGCCGGGTTATAGACATTGGCGTCGGATATGCTGAACTTCAGGGTGGCGATTTTACCTGTTTCGAGCTTTATGGCTGAACTCAAGGTAACTTCGCGGCTGACAGCCACGGTCTCATCGTCGGTGACTACATCAAGCGTGAGGGTGGATCCGGAAGCAAGGGTGGCCGGATTCATTATTATGAATGCGCCGGTGCCGCCGTCCGCCGTCCAGTCCGAGCCGCTGTAGCTTACCCCGACATAGTTCTGCATCTGGCTTTCCCATCCATCGATGGCGGCTGTGGTTACGTCAACCCTTACCCTGCCGCTCAAAGTCGTGTTGGAAGAAGTGAGCTTGACGCTCTTGATCTTCTTGCCGCTGAGCTTGCCTCCGGTAGTTGCGTCGTCAAGGGTTACTTTTGCTATCGCCAGCACGCGGTTGAAATGCAGTTTGCCGGAAGTTACGGCTTTCATGCCTTCGACGCTTACGTCCAACTTGTCGGAAACCAGAACGTCGCAGGATGTATCGAAGGTGCCCAGGTCGCTGATTTTTTGCTCGGAGGCAATGTCAAATTTGAAGATGTTGCCGCTGCGGGCAACTTTCTTGGGCCTGTGGGCATAGATGGAGAGTGCCCCGTCTTCTGCCTCGATGGTGCCGCTGAAGCTGCCGGTCGGGCCTTCTCCGGACTGGTTTACGAACTTGTACTGCTTTGCGTAGTCGTTGTTGATCAGCGGATTGATGTAAATTGAATCCAGCTCGTTCCAGCATGGCTGCCAGCCACCCTCCACCTCCTGTATGAAGGTTTTTGTGGATGGCTGCTCAGCCGTAATGGTCAATGGAACAAGCTTGCCTTCGGAGGGCTGGTCAATGAGTTCCTTGGGCTGACAGGCCGCCAATGCGGCGATGCTCAAAAGTGCAAGTAATATCTTTTTCATCGCTGCATGTGGTTATAGGTTATACTCGTCGCCCGGAATCAGGAATTCTCCAGCCCCGTCGTCGGTCAGGTCGCTGCCGGCAAGCAGCGCCTG
>JAFZBM010000110.1 GCA_017561765.1 Bacteroidales bacterium
ATTCTTTCGAATAATCTCCACGAGCGGACGGGAATCGAACAGGCCGCCTTTGGGGACGGAAGGCGTAACGATATCCTTGAAAAAGTTCAACCCTTGAAACAACTCTATCATCTGCCGGGGTGAAAAACCGGCGGAATAAAGTGTCGCCACCAAGGCCCCGGCACTGGTGCCCGAGACTACATCCGGCTGAATACCATATTCGTGAAGGGCCTGCAAAGCCCCGCAATGTGCGCCAGCCTTGGCGCCACCACCACTGAAGGCAATACCCAGTTTATATTTCTTTGCTGACATGGTCATTAATTATTGTTATGCGAATTTACACAATTCCTGCGACATGCCATGTAATCACAGCAGGGGATAGGCTTCAACGGCATCACGGAAGGTGAGGCCGGCGTTCTCTCGCAGCCAGCTCTGGAATTCGACCTTGAAACGGAAGCCCTCGCCCAGGTACTGTTCGAAGAAGGCCCGCAGGTCCTGGGAGCACACGATATTGGGGGCGATGGCATCGTCCAGGGAAGTGGGTACCTGACGGTTGACCGCACTTCTTTTTGCCTTTGACTTGCCGGACATCAGTTCCGGCAGCGTCGCGCGGATGATGTCTTCGAGGTAGTCTCGGTCGTCCACATTCGAGATGTAGAAATGGTCCCGGGCGCTGGGGTAGGGCGGCCGCAGGTCGATTTCGTCCAGCACGGCTTCGCCGGCATCCGTCACCTTGATATACAGATTGTTATCGCAGATCAAACCGAACAGGACACCATTGCAGTAGATGCAATAGTCTCCCATCATCTTCTTCACCGCAATTTCTCCGGCACCGGAGCACTGGTCGATGATATATTGTACAAAGTCAGTATTAGAAGCCATAAATGTCAATTAAATGAAAGCAAATATAACCATCTATAACCATATTAAGCCGAACTAACAGCCGACCACCCATTTACTCCCCGGAATCTTGGATAGGAGCCAGGTGGTGGCGGCGCTGCATATGAACGTGAGTACGGCAATCACCGGAATGGCCAGCCATACAGGAATGTCAGGGTTGGCCACATCGCTGCCAATGATCCATTGAGCAATCGGGGCCAGAAAAAGCAGGTGCATGAGGTACATTCCGAAAGAGCACTTGGACAGGGTGGTTACAAGTTTCGGCGCGGTCTTACTGCCGATGCAGGAGAAAACGAGGAAGATGCCGAAGGTGGCCAGCAGCACGTTAGGCGTGCAGAACTCCCAAGACCATTCCAACATGGGCGTCTCGATGATTTGCCCCGGAACACCCTTCCACCAAAAAGACCAGCCGGTAAAGGCGGCGCCCACAAGAAAACAAATCCACCCCACGGTGAGTTTGCGCTCCCGGGACCATTCCAGGCGATAGTGGATATAATGCGCCAGCACAAGATACCCCAGATAGCCGGAACAATACCAGAGCATCGTGAACCCGTTCCAGAAGCACTCGCCCCACAGTTCGGCTGTAATGAAACGGTGAATCCACGGAATAAAGGTGGAGAGAATAAAGAGTCCCAGGAAAACGCGTTCCTCTTTTACGGAGGCCTTCTCCAGCCAGGGCGACACGATAGGAATAATCAAGTAGATGCTAATGAGCGGATACATAAACCAGAGATGTCCGCCCATCGACGGAAAATTGAAGGGCAGGCGCTTCAGGTCATTCATCGACTGCTCCCAGGTCATTCCGCCCCAAGCCAGCGGCAGGAAGGTGTAAATGAGCATGAAAGCAATGAACGGCGGCAGGATGCGCGTAAAGCGCCGGCGATAGAATTGCGTCATTGTCTGGCCCGGCTTCATGGGCACCAGCAGGAAGGCCGAAACGATCATGAAGAGCGGGACGCAGGTGCGCCCCACAAAGCCGTCGTAAAACGCTACCCAGAAACGGTTGGCTTCATTGGCCAGCAGGGAAACGTTCCCCGCCAGTCCGGAGGCGTCGGCCGCATAAAAGTTCTCGCTGGCGTGGACCAGCATCACCAGAAAACATGCGACGATGCGGATATAGTCAATGAATACGATTCGTTGTTCTTTATTCATTCCGACTCAATTACAGGCAGTTCCACAAGCACTTCCCACCATCCGTCTCGTTTCCCGTTCTTTCGGGCTAGGTATTGTTTTTCGGTAAGACGGACAGTCATTGTTTTTACAGTCCTCTCCGAGCGATGTATATGCTTTGCTATCATTTCTTGTGTAGCCTTTGGATTCTCTTTCAAGAATCGAAGTACCGCCAATTCTTCCAAAGTGCAATTCAAAGTGCAAATCTTGCTCTTTGAAGCAGGCTTATCCTCACTCTGGTAATTGATGTGTAGATATCGGTTCTTCAATTCATTCTGCTCACCGAGTACCAGGTTCCGCAGGAATTTTACCAAGAAGGAATAATCTGGGACTATCCCTTTCTCCCGATTAAAATAGTTTGCGCGAACTAGTGCATTCCGGAAAAACCAGGAATGAGTTGCGAAGAGGTCATTAGAAATAGCGAAGCCAAAAGACCTTAAATACTTGATAAGAAACACTGCCGTCGTACGGGTGTTTCCCTCGCCGAAGGGATGAATCTGCCAAAGACCTGCAATGAAGGCAGCAAGATGGGCAATAGAGTCATCTGTGGAAATGGCAGCATAATCACACTTCCGCTCCTCTGAGAAATCGTAATCCAGCGTCTCAGAGATGTTCTCGAACGGGTTATACAACACAGAATCCCCGTCCAACACCCATTCCTTCTTTGAGATATTGTAAGTTCTGTACTTGCCCGCAAACTTAAAGATTCCGCGAAAAAGGCGACGATGAATCCGCTGATATTCAGACGGCGTGAAAGAGAATGATTCTTCTTGAAGAAGTTCCGTAATTCTGGCCGATACCTTATCGGCTTCCTCCGTCCGCTCCTCGTCAGAAGACGATCGGCCTTCCCGTGATTTGTAGTAAGTGTCGATGAGATCCTTAACCTCATCTATTGTAATATCTCCTTCAATATGACGTTTGGCGGTATCTATCAGATACGTGGAAGGCTTCAAGCCATCCACGTCCTGCAGGCCGATGGCGGTCTGCCAGACTTCGGCCTTTTGTCTTGGCCCAAATTCCCCTTGCCGGATATACTCGTCAAACTCACTCATTCTTCTACAAATATATCAAAAAAAGGGCAGGTTAACAAATATACAGACCTCTATTTCAATCTGCCGAAGTCGTCCCAGCCGGACTGCATTTTGCCGGCGTGACAGTCATCGACGAAGCGCCGCAAAGCCTTCTGCGCTTCTTCCTCACGGCCGGTTTGCCGATAATGCTGAATGTAATCCACCCGGATGCGGCGATAGGTTTCAGGAAATGAATTGTAGTTGGCCCAAGCTGTTTCTTCCGCCTTGATAGCATCAAGCACCCAATTTTCAAAGACAAAACGGGAAGGGTCCAGATCCGGAGCGACTGCCAGTCCGGCAGGCGTCATTTCTCCCAACAGAACCAGCCGCCTGCAGCGAATCAGGTTCCGCTCGCACCAGTTGCTCCGTTTGCGGCGTGGCGTGAAATGTTGGACAGGCTTACCATCGTCAATCTTTTTCTGTGTGCTGTCTATCCATCCGAAACAAAGAGCCACCTCCACCGCATCGACATATCGCACCATCCCGGGGCAGTCTGCGGCAGCCCGGTTCACGCGCAGCCAGAAGTCGCTCACCTTGTCGTGATTCTCCAGGTACCACCGGTACAACTCTGCGCGGGTGTGTATGTCAAGCAGGTTGGTTACCTCCATTACAACATCGTGATAATTCCCGCCGTCAGGGCCGCAGGAATTCCAAGGAGCATTCCAATGAGGGAGCCCTTGATGTGAAACCAATAGTCATGGTAGGCATCCGTCATGTCTTCCGTCCCGGGAATGACGAAATGCTTGTCGTGGCAGAACCACATGCAATCCAGGACCAGCGCATCGAACCAGTTTACCACCACCCACAGGGCATAGGCGGTCAGCGCGCCACACCAGAATGTCGTGCAGACGTTCACATACTTGACCAGCAGACCCAACATGACGCCAAAGATAGCCATGGCCGTCACCTTTTTGACGTAAAATGCCACGCCGCCAGGCTTATTGCTTGCGTCCACCAGCCCCAACTGATCACAACGCTCGATGATGGCAGGGGGATAGTTGAAAATGATCTTGATCGGATTCCTGGACATCAGGAATACGAACAGTGTGAAAACGGCGCAGGCGATGATTGATTCAATCAGGAATAACATTGTATCAGTCGCAGTAATTGTGGTCGATCACAACGCTGATCCGGGTGTCCGGGACAAGGGACTTCAGCGTATCTGACAGCAGGCGGACAAACGCCTCGTCATCCGTGACGCTCCGGTCGGGGACCACATCGACGGACAGGTAGTTCCTGTCCTTGTCGAAATAGAAACCGTGCACCTGGACGACGTGCTCCTGCCGCGTCAGCGTCTGGGTGACGCTCCGCTGCAGCTCGGCATTCTTATTCTCTCCGGTAGCGACCGAATAGACGCCCACCGTCATGATGATGCCATATTTGGCGAACATCAGCTCGGAGATGCTGCGGGTCAGTCCGTGAATCTGGTGGGCCGTCAGCGTATCGGGTACGCCGATATGCAGCGATCCGATGGACAGGTTGGGGCCGTAGCCGTGCAGGATGATGTCGAAGACGCCCTGCACCTGGTCCATTTCCGTGATGTCCGATTTGATCTGGCGAATCAGGTCCTGCGGGGCCTGGGCGCCCAGCAGCT
Organism: Bacteroidales bacterium; assembly: GCA_017561765.1. GTDB lineage: Bacteria > Bacteroidota > Bacteroidia > Bacteroidales > UBA932 > Cryptobacteroides. The sequence goes on from JAFZBM010000110.1 coordinate 4,714, forward strand.
GGTTGATGGGGGAGGCCAGCATCTCGACGCCGGCCTTGATAATGACCAGGGAGATGAGCGCGCCCAGATAGCCGTCCAGCGAGACGTTCCAGAGTAGCATCACGCCGGCGGAGATTAGCGTCGCCAGGGTAATGACCGCATCGAAGAGCGCATCGGAGCCGGAAGCGACGAGGGCGTCGCTGTCCAGTTGTTTCCCTTTCTTCCGGACAAACCAGCCCAGCGCCAGCTTGGTCAGGAAGGCCACGATGATCACGATGAGCGTCACGGTCGTGTAGTCCGGCTCAGTCGGGTTGATGATCTTCTTGACGGACTCCACGAGCGAGGTAATACCCGTCGTGAGCACGATGACGGCGATGATGATGGCGCTGAAATACTCCACGCGGCCATACCCGAAGGGATGTTTGCTGTCCGCCGGCCGCATGGACAGCTTGGTGCCGATGATGGTGATGACGCTGGAGAGCGCGTCGCTCAGGTTGTTGACGGCATCCAGCACCACGGCCACGGAATTGGCCAGCAGGCCCACGACGGCCTTGAAAGACGCCAGCAGCACGTTGGCCACGATGCCGATGACGCTGGTGCGTATGATTTCTTTTGAACGGTTCATATCTGTTGTATTCTACGGGTGATTTCTTCCGGGTGGTCGACCAGGAGCTGACCGTGGTTCATGCCGGGAAAGACCTCGACATGCGCCTCGGGGCACAGTTTGAGCAGATGCTTCGCCTGCGGCTTGGCCACGAAGGCCTCCTTGGTACCGTACCAGAAGTAGATGTCGGCGCCGTGGATGGATTCGAGTTTATGGGTATAGACGTCCTTGTAGCCGTCCCGGACGGCCTTGCCCTTGCCGGAAGGCCACACCTTCCTGCATTCCTCCAGCAGCACGTCGAAATAGTGAGAATGGAACACCCATTTCCAGAACCCCGTCCAGTGGTAGCAGGTCCAGACGTTCCAGCTCTGGTAATAGCGGAGCGGATCCACGCTCCACCTGGGGAGGGGAAGAAGGGGAGCGGCGTCCATGATGGCGTGGTCGATAACGATCTCATTCCTTTCCAGGATCCGGGACAGGATCTTGCCGCCCAGGGACAGGCCGTACGCGGCATCCAGATGCCCGTCCAGGTGCTGCTGAACGTAGGCGATCGCCTGCGCCGCCTGGTCATCGACCGAGGTGAACCGGGATTCCTGACCGATCAGGAAGCCGTCGATGCCGACGGCCACGATGTGGTACTTGTCTTTCAGCAGATCGATCAGGGGCAGGAATATCTCATACGATACGCCAAGCCCCGGAATCAGCAGCAGGGACGGATTCTCCTGGTTTCCGTAAGTCGCGAAGGTCATAATTCCAATCTTAAAACGCGTATGGGCGTATCTTTGCCCTGCTCCGGGTCCACGACGGTCTCGCCCGTGGGGACGAAGCCGCATTTCTCCATGACGCGTCCGGAGGCGGGGTTGTCGATAAAATGGCCGCTGATGAGCGACTTGATGTCCGTCGTCCGGCGGATGTGGTCCAGCATCAGGCGCAGGGCCTCCGTGCAGATGCCTTGATTCCAGTAGGGCCGGCCCACCCAGTATCCGATGAGGGGCTCACCTTCCCGGGCGGGCAGGTTGCACTGGCAGGAAGGGCCGTAGCCCATGGCGCCGATGGCTTCGCCGGTCTCTTTCAGGACAATGGCCCAGGTGTTCGTGGCATCCTTGAAGACCGTCCGGATGATCTCCAGACTCTCCTCCACACTCTTGTGCGGCGGCCAGCCGGCCCGCGGCCCCACCTCGGGATCGCTGGCGTATTTGAAAAGCGCCCCGGCGTCGCTATCCAGCCAGGGGCGCAATATAATACGTTCAGTCTGCACTTGCCGTCCGTTTAGAAACTGAAGCGGCGGCCGTCGAATTTCAGCGTACTCTGCTTCTTGGTTCCGTTCTGGTAGCAATAATTGACGGTGATATTCTTGCCGGAACGGGGCAGGTCGTAGTAAACCCACGCACCGTCTTCCGTGCCATACTCCACCTCGAAGCCGGGGGCTTCACACCAGGTGAATTCCTTCCTGGCATTGTCGTAGCGGTAGAACACGAGGCCGTCGAACTGGCCCGCGCTGTACTTGCCGTCAGAGAAGCAGCTGACGTTGTAAGCGATCAGTTTGTGTTTCTGGTCGGACTCGTTCCAATAGCACAGTTCGATCCGGAGATATTCATCCTCGTAGCGGAATTCATAGCAGATGAAGCCATTTTTCTGGTCGAGGGTGATCGAATCGCCTTCACTCTGGGGAAGGCCTTTGCGATATCTGTTCCAGGCATACCTGATGGCATTGAATGATTCGTCCACTTCGCATTCTTCCTCATCATAAACCTCTTCAACTACTTCGCCTGCTTCCTCTGCTTCGGGGAAGAGGGCGTCCGCGAAATCAGCGATGGTGGGGCGCTCGCCCTGGTACTTCACCTTGTAGACGTCCTGTGCCGCCAGCGCCAGGGCACAGCAGGCGAATAAAAGAGTCAGTGCAAATTTTTTCATTTCCTTGATGCTTTGGTTATCGCCACGAATGTACAAATAATTTGGTTTTGTTTTGGCATATTAATTGTTATATTTGCACCCGGAGCGTACAAAATCATGTTTTTTTGTATGAAAAAAATTTTTCTTATGACTGTAGCCGGCCTGATGGCCGCTGCACTGTGTGCTTCTGCGCAACCCCCCATGGGTATGGGCCAGATGCCCCCGATGGGTCAGATGCCTGAGGGCATGGAGATGCCGAAGATCCTCACCCCCGAGGAGAAGACGGCTGAGATGGCGCAGAAGTATAATCTTACTGACGAGCAGCAGGTTGCCTTACTCGAACTGAACAAGAAGTACGACGGCAAGCTTGAGCTCCGTATGGAACAGCAGGGCGAACAGCGTGACTTCCGCAAGATGACCGACGCCGAACGCGAGCAGTTCATGAACGAGATGATGAGCCGCATGAACGAGATGCAGGAGAAGCAGGCCGAGATCGAGAAGAACCAGAAGGCTTACGAGAACGACCTTTCGAGCATCCTGGACAAGAAGCAGCTGCGCAAGTACCGCACCGACCAGCGCAGGGCCGAGGCTGAGCGCCAGCAGGCCATGCAGCGCGGCTTCGGCGGCGGTGGCATGATGCCTCCGGGTGGCGGCTTCCCCGGCGGTGGATTCCCCGGTGGCGGCTTCGGCGGCCCTGGCGGATTCTGATAAAGGAAATCATCCGGAACCCAATCGGTTCCGGATTTTTTTTTCTTATATTTGTCGATACCACACAATAACTGTCGCATCATGAGAGATTTCAACTATTACGCTCCGACGCAGGTCGTGTTCGGAGAGCATTCCGAAGAGCAGGTAGCCGCCCTGGTCAGGAAATATGGCGGCCACAAGGTCCTGGTCCATTACGGCGGCAAGAGCGCCGCGAAGTCCGGACTCCTGGACAAGATCTGCAGCCTGCTGCGCGAAGGCGGCCTGGAGGTCGTCCTGCTGGGCGGCGTCGTCCCCAATCCGCGCCTGTCCAAGGTGCATGAAGGAATCGCCCTCTGCCGCAAGGAAGGCGTCGATTTCCTGCTCGCCATCGGCGGCGGCAGCGTGATCGATTCCGCGAAGGCGATTGCCTACGGCGTCCCGTACGACGGGGAAGTGTGGGATTTCTACGCCGGCAAGGCGGAGGCCACCACTTGCCTGCCCGTCGCCAGCGTGCTCACCATCCCGGCCGCCGGCAGCGAGATGAGCGAAGCGAGCGTCATCACCAACGAGGACGGCGACATCAAGGTCGGCTACTCCAACGACATCTCCCGCCCCAAGTTCGCCATCATGAACCCCCGCCGCACCATGACGCTGCCGCCGTACCAGACGGCCGCGGGCGTGACGGACATGATGATGCACACAATGGAGCGCTACTTCACGCACGATACCGACATGACCTTTACGGATGCGCTGGCCGAGGCCGTGCTGCGCACGATGAAGGAGTGCGTCTTCGCGGTCCTGAAGGATCCGGAGGACTACCGCAACCGCGCCCAGATCATGTGGGGC
>JAFZBM010000111.1 GCA_017561765.1 Bacteroidales bacterium
AAACAATAATAAATGGTCTGTTCCGCTAAAAGACTACGGCCTCTTCGAGGCCTATCCCTCCCAAGCTAAGCTTGGGCCCCTCCCACTCACGGCTGCGTGGGCGCAGACGGTCCGCTACCCCCAGTCCCTCCGGGACGGCACCGATTGAACGATCCGAGAACTGCGGTTCTGGAGCGTCAGCGACCGGGGGAGTCAGAGGGGATTGCCCCTCTGTCCTCTGGGGGTGCAGGGGGATTGTAGGCATCCGGCCGGAGGCCGGGATGAGCGAAGCGAAGTCCGTCACCCCCAGTCCCTCCGGGACGGAATCAGCGGAACGGGCGCCCGTCAGGCCGAAGGCTTCGCGGACCAAAGTTTCGCCGAGAGCGGCGCTGTAGCCGTTGGAATAAAGATTGAGCACCACGAAAGAGTCTTGCGGCTTCAGGATGGCCGCCACCGTCCGCAGCATCTCGAAGAGACACTCATCGAGTTTCCATTTCTCGCCGTCCGGACCGTGGCCGTATGCCGGCGGATCGAGGATAATACCGTCATAAAGATGCCCCCTGCGGCTCTCGCGAAGGGCGAACTTCATAGCATCCTCCACCACCCATCGAATGCCGTCCATGCCGCTGCGCTCCATATTCCCACGCGCCCATGTCACCACCTGCCTTACCGAATCGAGATGAGTAACTTCAGCTCCGGCGGCCCTGGCAGCCAGCGACGCCGCGCCAGTGTAAGCAAACAGGTTCAGCACCTTTGGGGCCTGCATAGACCGGCATTTCCGGTAAATGAAGTCCCAATTCGGCGCCTGCTCCGGAAACACACCCACGTGCTTGAAAGAGGTGAGTCCGAGCCTCAGAGCAAACTCTTCGGCTCGGCCAGACGGCCTATTATCCCCCTGCACCCCCAGGGGACGGGGGGCGTTCCCCCCGAAACCCCATGAGTCGCTTCGCTCCTTAATCTCTCGTTGGTTTGGAGACATACAGAAAGCGTAACGGATCCACCACTGGTCGTCCATCTTGCGGAGACGCTCCCAAGTGCCGCTGTCCTCCTTCCCCGCCTTGCCGAAGCCTGCGCCAGGCTTAAAGCGGGTATGAGCCAAGCGGTCCCACTCGGAGCGGGGCAAGCTGCTGTCCCACAACGCCTTGGGCTCCGGCCGACATAGCACGTATGGGCCGAAGCGCTCCAGCTTCTCGCCCCCGCCGCTGTCGATCAGCTCATAATCACGCCAGGAAAGATTAGGAAACTCAATCATGTTACAAAGATATTCATAATTATTGACAATCCACCAAGCACTCCCGCAACACTACAACTATCGCCCCGGAGACGATTCCCTTGTATCCCCACTCGCCACCATTCTCCTACAGCATCTCACTGCCTCACAATCGGGAGAACTTCCGCACTGTTTTCTCCCGTAACTCCCGGCCTCAGCCGATTCGGGAGAACATCGGCACCATTCTCTCCCGTAACTCCCGGCCTCAGCCAATTCGGGAGAACTTTCGCCCCTTCTTCTCCCATAACACCATGTTTCGGCACATTCGGGAGAACTTCCGCCATCTTTTCTCCAAAGAATTGCGTTATTATTTGGCGAATTACGAACAGAACTCTATCTTTGCTAAGAAGGGCTTTTTTCCCCTTCCATTTGTTACTATGAAAAACTTTAACGAATCTGAACGGCTCTGCCAAAGCCTCTTCGACAGTTATGAAGACATTTGGCATCTCTGGACTCCCGAGAATCACGGATTGATTTTTCCTGACGACGATTCATTCAAGACAGGCATGAACATTATCGGCATTAGTTCTCGCCTGTTCCCCGACATTGTTATTATCACTTTCGAACTGATGACCAACCATCTTCATGGCACCATGGCCGGGAAAGAGCAGCGTATCAAACTTCTCTTCGCAACCATCAAATCTTTCCTGAAGCGGAAACTATGCGCTGACTTGACAAATTGGGACTGCCGGCTCAGAAAAATTGAGAGCCTTAAAGACGCAAGGAATGTCATCACATACAATAATCGGAACGGATTTTTGATAAATGAAGACGAAAGTCCGTATTCATATCCATGGGGCGCCAACCGATACTTCTTCAATCCCGAGGCCAAATCCCGTTTCTATGCAAATTGCTCTACCTTCGGTTTTGATGAGCGGCGAAAAGCTTGTGCCAGCCATAAGGCGGACTCGATAAAGGATCTGAAAAAACTGGACGGGTATGTATCTCCCCTGAGTTTTTGTGATATTGAGGCGGGAGAGGGACTCTTCCGGAACGCATCACACTATTTTTACGAGTTGTCAAAGAATATTGAGTCTCAAAAGAAGATTGCGGAAGAAATTGGCGAGCGCATCTTCTACACTGATAATGAGTTGTTCAGAGTCGTCGTATCGTTAAGCAACGGCAAATACAATGTTGACAAGCCGTCGCTCCTGCCCAGAGATGCCAAGTTGGAGGTGGCCAAAACTCTTCATTACGACTACAACGCCACCAACAAACAAATCATCCGGATGCTTAACATGGATATCTACACGGTCAATGCTCTATTTCCCGACTGAACGCACCTGACCACGGCAGAACCGGGAGAACTTCCGCCCAGTTCTCTCCCGATACAGCTAAGCCACGACAAAACGGGAGAAAAAACGGCTATTTATCTCCCAAATCATTACAGCAACTGCTGAACGGGAGGAAAAACCGCCAATTTCCTACCGATACGCCCAAGACAAGGTAAAACGGGAGAACTTCCGCCCAGTTCTCTCTCGATACGGCCAAGACACGACAAAACGGGAGGAAAAACTGCCGATTCCCTCCCAAAACGACCTGACCACGGCAAAACGGGAAGGAAAACAGCCGATTCCCTCCCAAAACGATCTGGCCACGGCAAAACGGGAGGAAAAACCGCCAATTCTCTCCCAAAACGATCTGGCCATGGCAATACGGGAGAAAAAACAACAATATTTCTCCCGGAGCACGAAAGTTTCTGACTCCGGACATCCAGATCCCGCGATTATCATCAGGAAGTTTCCCGGAAACAGCGCCAGCCCTTCCTTACCACTACATCTCCTGGCCACCGAACGGCTGAGGAGAGGCAGGGCTTCGGGTATTTTTGGGCTCGCGGCTCTTACTCATATCAATATTTTTGCTAAATTTGTGAGATTTATCATATACGGTTATGCAACAGCACATTGATTCTTACAATTTCAACGGCAAGAAGGCCATAGTCCGCGTGGACTTTAACGTTCCCCTCAACGAGAATTTCGAGATTACCGACGACACCCGCATCCGTGCGGCGATGCCCACCCTCAAGAAGGTGCTGGCCAGCGGCGGTTCCCTCATCATAATGTCCCACCTCGGACGTCCCAAGGGCGTGACCGACAAGTTCTCTCTCCGCCACATTCTCGCCCACGTGAGCGAATGCCTCGGAGTCCCCGTCAAGTTCGCCCCTGACTGCCAGAAGGCCCAGGCCGAGGTTGCGGCCCTGAAGCCCGGCGAGGCCCTCCTGCTCGAGAACCTCCGCTTCTACGCCGAGGAAGAAGGCAAGCCCCGCGGACTCGCTGAGGATGCTTCTGACGAGGAGAAGAAAGCAGCGAAAGCCGCAGTCAAGGCATCCCAGAAGGAATTCGTCAAGACCCTGGCATCTTACGCCGACTGCTATATCAACGACGCGTTCGGCACCGCTCACCGCGCACACGCCTCCACCGCCCTCATCGCCTCTTACTTCCCCGAGGACAAGATGTTCGGCTACCTGATGGAAGGCGAGATCAAGGCCATCGACAATGTTCTGAAGAACGCCAAGCACCCCTTCACTGCCATCATCGGCGGATCCAAGGTGTCCAGCAAGCTCGCAGTGCTCGAAAATATGCTTGAGAAGGTCGACAACCTCATCATCGGCGGCGGCATGGGCTACACGTTCATCAAGGCCCAGGGCGGCCAAATCGGCAACTCCCTTCATGAGGACGAACTCATGCCTCAGGCACTCGAAATCCTTGCAAAAGCCAAGGAGAAGGGCGTCAACATCTACCTCTCCGTGCAGACACTCGTCGCCGACGACTTCAGCGCCGACGCACACACCCAGATTGTCCCCTCCAACGCTATTCCCGAAGGATGGGAGGGCGTTGATGCCGGTCCCGACTCCCTCGCAATCTGGGAGAAGGTGATCCTCGAATCCAAGACCATACTCTGGAACGGACCCGTCGGCGTATTCGAGATTGCTCCTTTTGCAAAGGGCACCCTCAAAATCGCCGAACTCCTTGCCAGAGCCACCGAAAACGGCGCCTACACCCTCGTGGGCGGCGGCGACTCGGTTGCAGCAGTAACCCAGATGGGCTTCGCCAAGAAGGTCAGCTACGTATCCACCGGCGGCGGCGCCATGCTCGAAGCTCTCGAAGGCAAGGTTCTCCCCGGCATCGCAGCCATATTGGAATAATCCTCCCGCGTGGCCGGCAACCGGCTGCAAATCAGCGACTTAAGCAAAACCGATTGCTCCAAAAGGAGCAATCGGTTTTATTTATCCGGCTGACTGCCAAGCAGTTACGGAACACGCTTATTCCACTTCGGGCGCGAGAGTGGCGCCGATTGAGGCGACACGGCAGTTATCGACGTACCAGAGGCCGTAATCGCCCGACTGGAGCACTATCTGGCCGCCGTACTGCTTCTGGACGTAGGCCAGGATGGTCATATTGTTGATATTGTACGAACTTGGAATGGTGGCGGAGTAGTTGAACTGCCTGGTCACATTGCCGGCGGGTACGGTGAAGGTATCGCCGGTATAAGCGCTGAGAGCCATGCGTGCAGCATTGTCATGAACGTATGAATCGTTATTGCCGTTGACATTGTCTATCTGCTTCTTGACCACGCCGCTCTCGAGCAGGAGCACGGTAAGCTTGTAAGTATCAGGCTCTGCGGCAAAAACATCGGCAGTTACATTTATTGTCCTCCCGCTAAGGCTGGATTTCAGGCCGATGGATGTCATGACCGGATAATTGTCCTCGGTTTCCTTAACCCCGGCCTGAACTACGGTTGCGCAATAATCGGTATTGGTGTAATTCGGGACTTTGAACCTGCCGTCGATAATTCCGGTCGGCAGACTGCTCGTCCCGTTATACGGTGCGGCGATTGCCGCCGTTCCTTCAAAGTAAAGATCGCTCCCGGATGCGTGCAGATTAAGGATATAGAACTTGTCGCCCAGGGCAGCCTTGGCCTTGGCAAACGACTCGTTCATTACAGGACACCAGCCGCACCAGGTGGCAGTGAAACGCATTCCGAGCGAATGGTGCGTGATGGTCTTTAAGCTTGTGCCGGCTTCCTGGGTAACAATGACCGGGTAGCAGTTGGAATCGTCGCAGACATTGATAACCCCGGTCCTCTTGGCGCCGGTATTGGTCTGAGCCTTGAAATAATAGGTACATCCGGTTTCGGGGCTGCCGCTGGTGCTAACCGCGGAAATCCAGTCCCCGCTAGCGACGTCGACATGAGGCGTACCCTTGTAAGTAACATTTATTGAGAACGTTATACTCTGCGGACCTATATTGACCGATGAAGGACTATAGATCATCTTCGCCCAGGTGAAGCCCTTGTCGGCTTCCGGCAGAGTGCGGAACACCACCCTTTTAATCTCCACTTTCTTATCGACGCTGCGGGAGATAAACGACCCGTCTTCATGCTCGAATAAAAGGGTAAAACCTTTCTCCATCACAACGGGCATTGTCACGAAGTAATAGTCCTTCCCGGGAACGAATGTACCTCCGCCTTGAGGGGTGAGTTCTATGGAAGTATAGCTTTCATTGTACGCACCTATAAAAGCCTCTCCTGAAGAATTGATGTCAATTGCCAGCAAGTCGGACGCAAGTGCCTCACCGCCGTTTGACTTCAGTGTAACTTTCTTTATCCCGCTGCTGACTACCGAGAACTTGATGCCTCCGAGAGGATGCTTGAACGACAGATTCTTGGTTGTAGACTTGGCCAGGGCAATGTAAAGGTCGTCGGGGAAGGATCCGGCGACGGCCGTCTGCTGGTTGGTGAACGAGCAGACCACATAGTTGCCATTATAGCACCATGAAGCTGGATCGTATGGATAAAGCGCCCAGTAATAGCCGCTGGACGATGGCAGGGAGCCGGTGAAATCGGCGGAAGGGGCCACGGAAGTGTTCATGGAAACGAACTTCTTTCCGCCATCGGTCATATGTCCCTGGAACACGCTGATTTCTTCATCGACAGACCAGAATACCTTGCCGTCTTCCTGGCGTACGGTACGCGAAGCGGGATCCGCCTCGCCGCACACGGCGTGAAACACCATTTCCTGCTCCGGTCCGGTCGCGGGAGCCTCAATACCTTCCTCCTTGCAGGAAGGGGCAATAATTGCAAGCAGCGCCAATGCTGATAATAACTGTTTTCTCATTGCTTTGTCCTCCTGTTTAGATTGGTTCGTCGAACGTCGGCTCAAGGTCCCCTACCAGGGAATCGCAGAGCAGCTGGGACAGCCACAGGTCTTCGACCACGGCCTGCGGCACTTGATACTGTTGTTTCATATTATTGTTGTTCATATTGATAATCAATCGTTTCGCCGGCTTTACACGAGACGGCGCCGTCTACCAGTCCCTGCCGGCACACCAGGGCAACCATTCTCATTGACGGCCCCACACCGCTAAGTTTGAACGAGGCGGAGAACTTGTCGCCGGCGTGAACAGAGTCATGGGCGGCAGAGTCGTCCAGCCAGGCACGCAGCACGTCATTGTGAACATAATTATCGGAGCCGCCGGTCTGCGGCGCCACTACACCGTCTTCCAGCAGCACCAGATGCAGGCTGTAATTTCCGTCCCGCACGGCTGTCGCCTCAACCTGGACATCGAGGGCATCGCCGTTCAAGGCACTTTTGACGCTCACGCCAGCCGAAGGGCCGCGGGCCGCAAGCAGACGGTCGCAATGCGACAGCAGGAGATCGGCGGAGGAGGTTGAAAACAGCGACGAGGGTTCAAGGTCAACTACAGCGGACGGATAGGCGCTCACGCCGAAACGCTTGACCAGATTGTCGCTGACGCCTGAAAGGGCCATCTCGTCGATTGACAGGCAGTGCACCGACACGCACACTATCCGTCCCGGACGCTTCTCCTGCGCCTCCCGTATCGCCGTATGCATCTTCGGGCAGTTGACGCACCAGGTGCCGGTGAAATCAAGCACCAGGCTGCGGCTTAAGTACTCCCCT
>JAFZBM010000112.1 GCA_017561765.1 Bacteroidales bacterium
CGAGTACCTCTGCGCCAAGGTGAACGCGATAGTGGAGCATCTGGGAGCCCTGGGACTCGATTTCGGCTTCGTGGACGTTGGAGGCGGGCTGGGCGTCAATTACGACTTCCCGGAGAATGAGCCCGTGCCCAATTTCGCATCGGTGTTTTCAATCATAAACTCCCACCTGAAAGTGGGCGGACGCCCGGTGCATTTCGAATTCGGGCGCGCCATCGTGGCCCAGTGCGGCGAATTGATAACCAGCGTGCTGTTCAACAAGACCACTGCATCAGGGCGCAAGTTCGTTATAGTTGACGCAAGTATGACGGAGCTCATACGCCCTGCCCTCTATGGTGCGTACCACAATATTGAAAACATTACCTCAGACAGCGATGAACGCAGGCGTTATACTATTGCCGGGACGGCCTGCGAATCCACCGATGTGTTCGACGACGGTGTCACCCTTCCCGTGACTTCCCGTGGCGACTTGCTGTCAATAAAGTCGGCCGGCGCCTACGGCATGTCCATGGCGTCCCGCTACAACCTGCATGACCTTCCTGCCGCTGTCTACAGCGATGAATTATAATTTATGAACGATTTCGTGGTGTCTCTCATGCTTCTTGGAGCCCTGTCTTCGCAGGACGGCGTCATGCCGTTCTGGGCCACCGCGAACCGTTACGGCCTCATGCCCGAAAGCAGCGGCGGACTGGCCCTGCTGCATCTCGGTTCCTCCTTTGACGAAACCAGGACTTTGCAGTGGCATTGGGGCGCATCTGCAGGAATTAAGAGCGATACCTTCGGAACATACTTTATCCCAGACGAACTATATGCCGGCCTGCGTTGGAAGCAGTTGCGCCTGGATGCCGGTATGTGGCGCCCGGAACAGCAGTTCTGCGCCGCTTCGCCGTTGCTTGGCACCTTGTCGGTAACCGGCGGCAACAGCATGATGAGCGGCAATGCCAGGAATCTTCCCGGTTATTCCTTTACGCTGGAACCATGGGACGTCCCTTTCACCGGAAAGCATCTTCAGGTTTTCGGCCGGTTCGGGGATTATTGTACGACGGATTCACGTTACGTTAAAGGCGCACTGGTGCACAATACATCGGCCTTCATGAGAGGAAATATCGGGAAGCATTTTTCCATCACCGCGGGAATCAACCACTACACCATGTGGGGCGGCGACAGTCCCGAGTTCGGAAAGCAAAGAATTACCCTGAATAACTATCTGAGGGTGCTTGCCGGGCGTTCCGGAGGCGGTGATTCTCCGCTTGGCGACCAGATCAACTCCCTTGGCGACCATCGCGGGAACGAGATTTTCCGCCTTGCCTGGAAAGAAGAAACCTGGTCCCTGGTTTACCAGTATGACAAGCCCTACGACGACCGTTCGGGCATGGTGTGGTACAATTATCCCGACGGGACTCGTACATTCTGCCTCTCGTTCAATGACAAAACGCGCTGGATCAGCGACATTGTCTATGAGTACCACACTACCATGGTGCAGTCGGGCGAATACGAGCGTCGCCTTGCCACTCAGGCCGAGATAGACGCGGCCGATCCCCACCTCTACCTGGATGTGGAATCATCACAATGGTATATGATTGTCGGAGGCGCCGACAATTACTGCAACAACTATGAATACCGTTCCGGCTGGACCTTGTACGGCCGCCAGCTTGGTAACTCTCTCTTCTTTTCCAGGGCAAGCGGTATGGGAACCTGGAACAATCTGCTCACGGCCCATCATTTTGCCGTATCCGGAAGTCTCTTCCGCAAATTCCCGTACAGGCTTATGCTGACCGCCAGCCGAAACCACGGTTGCTGGTTCAGCGAATCCGGAGTGTATGGAAAAGAGTACCGTTCCGATCCTCCGCTCAGACAGTTAAGTACGGGATTCGAAACCGAGCTTCCCGTATTCGGGGGCAGGATTTCCCTCGTCCCGGCCGTTTATTTTGACAGCGGGGAAGCTCTTCCTCAAAGTTTCGCCGCGATACTATCCCTGAAATATAATTTTGTAAAATCATAGACCTATGAATTTCGACCATTTTCTACAGTTGTTCGTTGTGAAGGAAAAAAGTTTCTTCCCGCTGTTTGTCCAATCCGCCGAAAATATCAAGCTGGCGTCAACGCTGCTTCTGGAGCAGACCAAAGAGTCTGATCCCGACGACAGGCGTCTTCTGGCACACCGCATCAAAGAGCGTGAAACCGAAGGCGATGTTATTACGCGCAAGATAGTGGAAGTCCTTATGAACGCCTATCTTACTCCTTTCGACAGGGACGATATACACGAACTTGCCGAGGAGATGGACGGCTTTCTGGATTCCATCAGGGATTCGTCTAAGAAAATCGCCATTTACCAGCCCAAGGATCCTTCCAAGAAGCTTATCGAGATTGCCGAGTATATTGACAAGGCGGCCGACCTGATGGTGGAACTGACCAAGCATTTCGACACCCTTCGCAAGGACGCGAAGACTATGGACAAATTATGCGACGAGATCAAGGAGATAGAGCACAGCGTGGATGATATCTACGAGAGCTATATGTCCAATCTGTTCGAAAAAGAGAAGGATGCCATTGAACTGGTCAAGAAAAAGAATATCGCACAGGCTCTCGAAGACACTTCCGACGTGGCGAAGGCCGTGTCGAGCAAAATCCGCAGCATAGTGGTCAAAAACAGTTAAAATGGTAGTTATTGTTCTGATTACGGCTTTAATAGCCCTGGCGTTCAGTTTTACCAACGGAATGAACGATGCCGCCAACTGCATCGCTTCCGTCGTGGCCACAAAGGCGCTGCCTCCAAAGCTGGCGGTGTTCTGGGCCGCTTTCTGGATATTCATGGCGATGTTCATCTTCGACACCACCGTGGCTGCCACTATGGGAAAGGGAATTGTGGACGAGAATTGCATCGATGTCTATGTGATTCTTGCCGCGCTGCTGGGTTCCGTGCTATATATCTTCTTCTGTACGAAACTCGGCCTCCCGGTATCGGCGTCCCATGCGCTGGTGGGCGGACTCATCGGCCCGGTGTGGTTCGTCTATGGCGGCAAGTATCTGGTTACCAGCGGTATTTTCAAGATCGTCGCGTTCATATTCATTTCCCCGCTCATAGGAATTGTCCTTGGATTCGTGCTTAACTGTCTGATAATGGTGCTTTTCCACAAGGTGAACATGAAGACCGTGGACAAGACGTTCAGGCGCATGCAGCTGGTTTCGAGCGCAGCGTTCTCGCTCGGCTTCGGCGGCAACGACGGACAGAAAACCATGGGTGTCATAGCTATCTTGTTCGCCACTGCCTTCGCATCCAATCCCGACAATCCGGTGATGCAGTTCCTTTACGGAAACGGCGCGCAGGCGGCCCAGGCGGCAGGATTCACCGGTTTCTATGTTCCGATGTGGCTGAAGATCACCTGTTATGGACTGATAGCCCTTGGTACGGTAACCGGAGGATGGTCCGTAATTCGTACGCTGAGCGAAGGCCTGTCCAAGCTTTTCCCCACCCAGGGATTCTGCGCCGAGGCGTCCGGGGCCATCACCCTGATCCTTACCGCAGTACTCGGCATTCCCGTCAGTACCACCCATACCATCACCGGATCGATAATCGGTACCGGACTTACCCGCGGAGTGAGATCCGTCAAATGGATAACGGCCAAGAACATAGTATGGGCCTGGGTGCTGACCATTCCCGCCGTCATAGTTGTCAGCGGCCTCATATACTTGATGATGGTACACTGGTTCGGCTGTCCGGTAAAAGTGCTTTAGACGATGAAGGATTTCTGGAAGATACTGAAACGTTACGCTTCTCCCTACAAAGGCTGTCTGGGAGGGTCGGTGGTACTGAACATACTGTCGGCCATATTCAACGTTTTTTCATTCTCCCTGCTAATCCCGATTCTGCAGATATTGTTCAATATCAATGAGATGCACTACGAATTCATGCCCTGGAATTCCGATGCGGCATCGTTCAAGGATATTGCGATAAACAATCTTTACTGGTATGTCACCGAGGCTATGGGCAAATGGGGGCCGGCAACCGTGCTCCTTATGCTCTGCCTTTTCCTCTCGCTCATCACTGCCGTCAAGACTGGCTGCTACTTCGGCGCGTCTGCGGTAATGGTGCCGATACGGACAGGCATAGTCAAGGACATACGCAACCAGCTATACAACAAGATTCTGTCCCTTCCGCTGGGCTATTTCAGCCAGGAACGCAAGGGCGACATCATAGCACGCATGAGCGGCGACGTGCAGGAGGTTGAGAATTCAGTCACCAGCGTCCTTGAAATGCTCATCAAGAACCCAATACTTATTGTGTTCTATCTGGCTACGCTAATTGTGATATCCTGGCAGCTGACGGTATTCGTGCTGGTGTTCGCGCCCCTGATGATGTGGCTTATGGGGCTTATCGGGCGCAAACTCAAGCGCCAGTCCACCGAGGCCCAGAACCTTTGGAGCGACACCATGAGCCAGGTCGAAGAGACATTGGGAGGGCTGCGCATAATCAAGGCCTTCCTGGCGGAAAAGAAAATGTCGTCCCGCTTCGACGGAATTACCGATGCGATGCGGCGCAAGACTTCTCAGGTCGCTACGCGTCAGGTACTTGCACATCCTGTCAGCGAATTCCTCGGCACCTTGATGATAGCGATTGTGCTATGGTTCGGCGGTACGCTCATCCTTGGCGAGCGCTCGGTTATTGACGCTCCGACATTCATCTTCTACATGGTGATCCTGTACAGCGTGATCCAGCCCATCAAGGACCTCGCCAGGGCCGCTTACAGCATTCCCCGGGGTCTTGCCAGCATGGAGAGGATAGACGCCATACTCAACGCGCCCAACCCCATTGTAGAGCGCAGGGACCCTGTGGAAGTGCAGGATTTCAGGGATAGCATAGAATTCCGTGATGTAAGCTTCCATTACGATGACGGCAGGGAAGTGCTTAAAAACATCGACCTGGTAATTCGCAAGGGCAGCACCGTCGCCATAGTCGGCGCCTCCGGTTCCGGCAAGTCCACCCTTGTCGACCTGATACCCCGCTTCTACGACGCTTCTTCCGGCTCTATCCTGATCGACGGCGTGAACGTCAAGGATATGTCCATAAGCAGCCTGCGCAGCCTTATGGGCAATGTGAACCAGGATCCCATTTTGTTCAACGACACCGTTTTCAACAACATAGCCTTCGGCGTCAAAGACGCGTCCCGCGAAATGGTCGAGTCGGCGGCCCGCATCGCGAATGCCCACGAATTCATCATGGAAAAGGAGGATGGCTACGACACTAATATCGGCGACAGGGGCGTGAAACTGAGCGGCGGTCAGCGTCAGCGTATCAGTATCGCACGTGCCGTGCTCAAGAATCCCCCCATCCTTATACTTGACGAAGCCACGGCTTCGCTCGACACCGAGTCGGAACGCATCGTGCAGGATGCGTTGGACCGCCTGATGAGCTCCCGCACCACCATTGCCATAGCCCACAGGCTCAGTACCGTCAAGGGGGCGGACGAGATTCTGGTGATTGATGAGGGCCGGATTGTGGAGAGAGGCCGCCATGAGGAACTGCTTGCCCGAGGCGGTTATTATAAAAAACTATACGATATGCAGTCACTATGAAAAGAGTCTGGTTGTTCAGAATACTTACGGTCTTGTATCTGGCTGCTGTTGCCGTGCTGTGTTTCGCTTATTTCCCGCAGCTCTCAACGGCTCCAAGGACCATCTTTGGCATAGAGTCCGACAAACTGGTGCATTTTTTCATGTTCCTGCCTTTCCCCCTGCTGGTATTTTTCTCATTCAATCCCAAGCGTCAGGGACTTGTAAAAACCTTGATAATGCTCGTCCTGATATTCGCGGCCGGCTGCGGTATCGCCTGGGGAACCGAATACATACAGGGCCATCTTCCTTACCGTACCATGGACCCTTCCGACTTCAGCGCAGACCGTCTGGGCCTGATATGCGGCACGCTTGCGGCTTTCCTTATACAATTGTTCGTACGAAAGAAAAAACATGCGTAAAGTTCTCCTGATACTTGCTTTGCTTACGCTTGCGTTTGCTTCCGCGGCCCAGGGAATTCCCCGGGCGGCCGATTTCAGCGTGGTCTGCGACACGCTCACGGCCCGTTGCAACCGTCGCTTCAATGTCAAGTCAAGAGTCCGCATCGACAAGATATATATGAAGGGGAATGCCTTGGATCTCTATTTCGCATCAAGCCTTTCCGATTATCCATGGCATTCCGAGGACATACTTTGGTTCATGTCGGAACTGAACTCGGAAGGCTCGAAGGCGCTTCAGGGGTACACTATCGGATCCTGCATGAGTTCCGGCTGCAGATTGGAAGAGCTCGAGACGCCTAAAATCACCAAGAACGGCAAATCTCCCGAGTTCCATTTTTCCGTCAAGAACCCAGGGCGGCAGCCATTTGTAAGGAGGGAAGGAGCCCGTCACCTGACACGCGGACTGGAGGGGCGGCATATCGCACTCTGGCAGAGCCACGGCTATTATTATAATGAAGATCAGGATGCCTGGCGCTGGCAGAGGGCTACGCTCCACCGTACCGTGGAAGATATGTACACGCAGAGCTATGTCCTTGACTATCTTATTCCTATGCTGGAAAATGCCGGAGCCTGCGTCATGACTCCCAGGGAAAGGGATATACAGAGGCAGGAAGTAATCTGCGACAATGATTCCACCTTCACGCGCAGCGGAAAGGAACTTTTGCGCGTGTGCGGAGCATACAGCGAAACCGGAGACTGGCAGGACGGCGGTACCGGATTCGCCGATCTCAAGCAGGCATATGACATTACCGACAATCCTTTCCGCATGGGCAGCTGCCGTAAGGCGGCGTGCAGCCTTACGCCTGCGTCAAGGGCCACATGGCTCCCTGATTTCCCGAAAAGAGGGGAGTATGCTGTATATGTGAGTTACGGCAGCGGCCGCAACAATTGCCGCAGCGCCCATTATACAGTGCATCATCTTGGCGGTAAAAGCGAGTTCCTTGTCGACCAGCGAAAAGGCGCCGGCACATGGATTTATCTTGGTACGTTTGAATTCGACTCCGGAAACAGCGGTTTCGTGGAACTTGACAACAAGGGGAGCGCAGGCGAGTTCGTGAGCGCCGACGCCGTGCGTTTCGGAGGAGGTATGGGCAAGGTCAAGCGCGGAGGCCGGATTTCCGGAATGCCGAGTTTCGCGGAAGGCGCGTCATACTGGATGCCCTGGGCCGGCGCCGACAGCACCCTGCGTGAGTGGGAGACGGATTATGTGTGCGATTATGCAACTCGCGGATCCTGGACGAGGATGATGCGTAAGTCAAAGGGCATTCCCTTCGACTGCTCGTTCGCTTTCCATACCGACGCCGGAGTGACCCCGAACGACAGTACGGTGGGAACGCTTTCCATCTATACGCTCAAGTGCGACAATTCACGGAAATTTTCGGACGGGAGCGACCGTATGACTTCAAGGACCTATGCCGATTTTGTCCAGACGCAGATCGTGGAGGACATACGCAAGACTTATGAACCGAAGTGGCAGCGACGCCAGTTGTGGGATCGCTCCTACAGCGAGTCCCGTACAACGGATGTGCCCGCCATGCTGCTGGAACTGTTGTCGCACCAGAACTTTGCCGACATGAAGTACGGGCTGGATCCGGCTTTCCGGTTCAGCGTCAGCCGTTCGGTCTACAAGGGTATTTTAAAGTACCTGGCCTGCCGGTATGGAGTGGGTTATACGGTGCAGCCTCTTCCCGTACATGATTTCTCGGCCGTCCTGGGCGGAGACGGGGAGGCCGTGCTCAGGTGGAGCGCTAGCCGCGATCCCCTTGAACCTACCGCAGTGCCAAAAGGATATACTGTATATACACGTATCGACGACGGCGGTTTTGACGAAGGTGTACCTGTGACCGAATGCGAGGCCCGCATGGAGATAGAGCCGGGTCATGTATATTCGTACAAAGTGTGCGCCTGGAACGAAGGCGGTTCGAGTTTCCCCTCTGAGGTGCTGTCCGTCGGCGTCCCTTTGAAAAAACGGGGACCCGCGGTACTCGTGGTAAATAATTTTGACAGGATTGCTGCTCCTGCATGGGTGGATACTCCGGGTTATGCCGGCTTCGAGTCGCGTCTTGACGATGGCATGCCGTACAAGCGTGATATCTCATACATCGGCGAGAACTATGAGTTCTCCCGTCCTTTGAAATGGGAAAGCGACGATGCGCCGGGCTTCGGAGGCTCCTACAGCGACAAGGCGGGAATACCGGTGGCCGGCAACACATTCGATTATCCCTCCGTGCACGGACAATCGCTGCTGCGTCTCGGTTTTCCTTTCTGCTCCATGTCCGCCGAGAGTTTCTGCGCCGATACGACCCTTGCCTCTTCGTATGCCGCGCTCGATCTGATCTGCGGCGCACAGCTTACAACGAAAATGGGCAGAGGTGCTGTCAAGCCTCGTTATTCCGTGTTCCCGCAGGCGCTGAGGACCGCTCTTTCAGTATGGGCCCGCAGGGGAGGGAACATACTTATCTCCGGCTCCCGTATTGCTACGGACGTATGGGGCAATGTGTACGGAGTCGCCGTGGATACTGCTGACGTTTCCCGGACGAAGGCCTTTATCGGCGATGTGCTCGGATACCGCTGGGCATCTTCCCATGGAACTAATACAGGAGACCTTGCGGGGATGCCGTTCTACAATGAAATGAACGAGGAATGTTATGCCGTACCTAATCCGGACGGCCTGCGCAACAATGACGCCCGAGGCTCCATATGGCTGCGTTACGGCAGTTCCGGAGTGCCTGCGGCAGTCAGGTTCAACGGCGGGGAACACAAGACCGTTTCCTTAGGCGTACCTCTGGAATGCCTGAAAAACGACGCCGACCGCGACAAGATATTCCGCGAGTCATTTGAATTCTTCGGAATGTACGGTACGGCAGACAGCCCTGGCAGCTATCAGTTCGGCTTCCTGTACTTTACTCCTGCAAGCCTGCAGCAGTTATCTTAATACAATTAAAGGCGATGCGCTCTGGCGGGGAAGCGGCGAAAGTGCTGCATTCCCCTTGAAAGGCAGGCTCTCACGGTATGCGAGTTCCGGCGTGTTGTTGTGCTCGCTCAGGTGGCAAAGGAAAATATGGGTCAGCCCTTCGTGGTTGAATTGACTTATGGCTTCGGCGCACTCCGGATTGGACAGGTGACCGTGTCCGCCCCGAATGCGCGCCTGAAGGTCGGGTGGATAAGGCCCTAACCGCAGCATCTCCGGATCGTAGTTGCTTTCGATCACCACGGTGTCGGCCTGCTTCGCCAGATTCAGGGCTTCCTGTGTCATTCTGCCCAGGTCTGTCATTATCACAAACTTGAAATCGTCAAGCAGGATCGCATAACCCACTGTCTGGCTCGCATCGTGAGGGACTGTAAAGCAGCGGGCCCGTATGCGCCCGGGCACAACGTCGTTCCAGGCATTCTGCCGCAGTTCCACCCTGTAGTCATTTATCTGGTACCGCGTCATCGAATGCCGGCACAGGGCACGGTGAAGTTCTTCCGTCGCCCACACCGGCTTGCCTATATGCTTGCAGAACGAACCCAGGGAACGTATGTGGTCCATGTGGTCGTGAGTAATGAGCACCGCGCTGAAATCGCCGAAACAGAGGCCGTCGGACTGAAGCTCCTTCTTCAGCCTCCGCGGACTAACTCCCGCATCTATTATTATTCCGGCTTCGCAGCGACGCCCGTCATCTTCGAAGAGCCCGAGGAAATAGCAGTTGCCGCAACTACCCGATGAGAAGGACTTGAATTTAACGTGGCTCATCCGAAGTGCAGTATTTGTCAATGACGCTGTAGGCGTCCTTCACTCCCAATTCTCCGGCACGCGACAGGTCTATGCAGCCTTTCTCTTTGTCTTTCAAATAGATAAGCACAAGCCCCCGGTTGAAATAGGCATCACCCATTTCGGGGTACAGGGTGATGGCCCGGGTGTAGCCGTCGATGGAATTCACCATCTCGCCGCCAAGGCAGTACAAGTTGCCCAGATTAAAATACAGATATGGAATGTCGGGTACGATTTCGGTTGCGGCCTGCATGTCTTCTATGGCCTCGGAATAGTCGTAGCTGCGTGCCACGCGGTCGCTTACCCTGGCCCGGGTGGCACCCTGGTCGTCCATTGCAAGGGTCTGGACATTGCCTTCAAGGGATGCGATGAATTCGATCATTTCCGCCCTGAGTACACCCCTGTTCATCAGGTAGAATGCTTTATAATAGCGTGAATACCTGTCCCTTTCCGTATCGTTGCCCGCTGCCGCCACAGCCTTGTCGAAATAATTGAGCGCGCCGGTAAAGTTTTTCTGCTGCACGTCGTAAATGCCCATCAGGAAGAAGGTCTCGGACGGACTCAGGTTCACGTTTCCGGCCCCGGAACTGCCGTCGCCGGAAAGAACCGACGACAGGGAACGGACAAGCTTGAGGGTAGTCAGGCTGTCGCTGTTGGAAACCACGACGCTTACCGGCACTGAATCGATGAAATGGTCGATCAGCGGATTCTCGTAACGGTGGCTGAGCGCAAGGTTGCGTTCTTCTTTCCGGGCGGCCAGGTGGAATTTGTAGAGGGGCCGCAGGCGTATGTCTATGTCCCTGTGCTGAATCAGTTCGTTGTCGAAGTCTTTCTTTGCGAAATCGGCATCCAGGGCAAGCAGGGCGTCGTATTTCTTGGTCGTGTCGGCAAAGGAAGCCTCGCCCGACGCATTCCTGGCCCTGTATTCAACGACCTTGCGCTGCGCCGTCCTGTAGTCGGCCTTGGACTCCCTGGTCATGCCGAGCATATTCTCCACATAAGAACGGTTGAGATAGGCCTTGGCAAAATCGGGATACAGCTCGATGGCGCGGTCGTAGTCGGCAAGGGCATCCCTCCACCGGCCCATTCCCATGAAGAACGCGGCACGGTTATAATAGGCCAGCACGTTGCGCGGATTGATGTTGATGACACGGTCCATATCTTCGAGGGCGTGGCCGAGGTCTCCAACCTGGGCGTACAGCAGCGAGCGGTTGTACAGCGTAAGGGCGTTGCCGGGCTCCGCTTTGAGCACGCGGTTGAGGTCGCGCATTGCGGAGTTATAGTCGTGAAGTTCGTAATAGAGCAGCGCCCGGTTGAAGTAGGCAAAGGTGTTGGTGCTGTCCAGTTCGACGGCCCTGGTCATATCCTCCACAGCTTCCGTGTACTTGTCCTGGGCGGCATATACACGCCCGCGCCTGATATAGCACTCAGGTTCGAAACGGTCCAGCTTAATGGCCTTGTTATAATCGTCAAGGGCTTTGAGCGTGTCACCGAGGAAGAGGTAGGAGGCCCCCCTGTTTAGGAACGCGGACGGATCTTTTGGCTCTTTCCGTATGTAGCGGTTGAAATCGTCGACCGCTTCCGGAAAGCGTCTGGCCAGGAAGTTCGTGACCCCGCGGCTGTAATAGAGCCCGTTGAAGCCGGGCCTCAGGCTGATGGCCTTGTCGAAATCGGCAAAGGCTTTGTCATAGTCGCCGTTGCGGCTTTCGGTTATCGCCCTGTAATGGTAGCCGTTGGTGAAGACCGGATTGAGACGGACAGAAGTGTTGAAGTCATTCTGGGCTCCGCGTATGTCGCCGAGATTGTATTTGGCTATGCCGCGGAAAAAGAAGCACCAGTAGTCGGTGCTGTCAAGCCTGGCAAGGATATTGAAATGCTCAATTGCCTGGGTGTATTTCCCGTCCTGCAAGGCGAGGCGGCCGCGCATATTGAACACGTCTTTGTCGTACTGGGCAAAGGCTGGAAAGGCGCAGGAGAGCGAAATCGCTATTGTCAGGAGAAACTTTTTCACTATTTTTGCAAAGATAAACATTTATCGTGCCGAATTGAAGCGTATCAGCAAAATATTTGCCTTCGTGTTCCTGTTGGTGCCGCTCTGTGCTCCCGCCCGTGCCGGAATCAGGGGAGACGTCGCACATCTGAGCGATCCTCTTCTGGAAGGACGCCGTCCAGGCACCCGGGGTTCCGTGGAGGCCTCGATATATATTATGAGGCGCATGGAACAGTGCGGGCTGAAGCCGAGGCTGCAGTTCTTCGTCAGCGATAAAGGGGTGGGACGCAATGTCTATGCGGTCAGCCGTCCCGACAGCCGTTCGGACAAATATATTCTTGTCTGCGCCCATTACGACGGTCTCGGCACAGTGGACGGCACCATTTATCCGGGAGCCGACTGCAACGCTTCCGGAGTCGCCGTTATGCTGCACCTCGCAGATTCGCTGGCGGATTGCGGCCGGAATTTCATTTTTGCCGCGCTTGATGTCCACGACGGCCTGGACGGAGCCGAGAACCTCGCCCTGTTGCCATACAGGTTTGAGATGGTAGTAAATATCGACACCATCGGAAGCACCCTGGCCCCGCCGAACAAGTACCGGCCCGATTTCCTTATCGCACTCGGCTGCAAGGATTATGAAAAACAGCTGGAACAGGCGAATGCCGTTACCCGGCTGAGACTCTATTACGATTATTACCGCAGCAAGGGCTTTACCGATTATTTTTATAACCGCATATCGGACCAGGCACCTTTCCTGCGCAAGGGAATAAAGGCCGTGATGTTCACTTCCGGCATTACCCTGAATACAAACAAACCCGCGGACTGCCCTGAAACACTTGACTACGATGTGCTGGACCGCAGGGCGATGCTTATTCTCAACTGGCTGAAAATGTTATAGTTGTTTGATATGGAGAAGCACAGTTTTAAAGATTGGCTGACAGTAACGCGCTATTGGTCATTTCCTGTTTCTACAATGCCTGTACTGGCGTCATTTGCATATGCATTCAGCAAGGGGATGCTGCCTGCCGGCACAAGGCCATACCTTATTTTCATACTCTGCCTGCTGGGCGTGGTGCTCCTGCATTCGGCCGGAAACGTACTGAGCGACTGGTTCGATTATCGCAGCGGTGTAGATAATGAGAATGCCTTTGCAGTTCCCAATCTGGTTTTCCATCATTATGAACCGCAGGAATATCTCCGGTTCAGCATTATGCTGTTTGCCGCGGGAATTGTGACCGGTGTTGTAATAGCGCTGCTCAGCGGACCGGCGCTATGGATAATAGGGGGCGTTGGCGTGTTGCTTACATTGCTCTATTCTTTCTTTAAATACCACGCCCTGGGAGATGCCGACATATTCATCATATTCGGCGTCCTGCCTGTTCTCGGCACCGTATATGCCGTCACCGGACAGATGCACTGGGACGCGCTG
Organism: Bacteroidales bacterium; assembly: GCA_017561765.1. GTDB lineage: Bacteria > Bacteroidota > Bacteroidia > Bacteroidales > UBA932 > Cryptobacteroides. Next base: position 13,182 of record JAFZBM010000112.1, read on the forward strand.
GTCCTGTCGTTGCCGATTGGAATAATCACGGTTTCGGTGCTTCACGCCAACAATACATTCGATACTGAATCCGACGGCGCCGCGGGCATTAAAACCTTTGCCATGCTGATAGGAGGGAAGGCGTCCAGTGTACTGTACGCGGTGTATATGGTCATTCCTTTCGTTTCCGTGGCGGCTGCAGTAATAGCCGGTCTGCTGCATCCAGCGGCCCTGCTGTGCCTGGTTGCTGCGATTCCGGCATGGAAGAATCTGCGACAGGCGCTGACCTACGACAAACTCGGCCTGAATGCCATGAAAGGCCTTGACCAGGCTTCCGCAAAACTGCAGCTGCTGTTTTCCGTATTGCTCTCGGCGGGTCTTTTCGTTTCAGTTCTTCTATGAAACGTCTTGCCGCAGCCGTCGCCGTAGCTGCCCTGCTCTGGTTCTATATGTTCAGCCCCTGGACTCACGGGGCTCCAAACTTCTGGATAATAATGTCGGCGTCGGCGGTAGTCCTGACATCTCTGGCACTGGCATTCTCCCATGATGCGGAATCGGCTTTCAAGATAGAAAAACCGCTGCTCCAGCTGCTTGGAGGCATTGTGCTGGCCTTTGTGCTGTGGGGCATCTTCTGGATAGGGGACAAGTTGTCGTCCATGCTTTTCGATTTCGCCAGGCCAGGCGTTGACGCCGTGTACTCCATGAAAGAAGGCGTTTCTTCATGGCTGATAGTCGTATTGCTGTTGTTCCTTATCGGGCCAGCCGAAGAACTGTTCTGGCGCGGTTATGTCCAGGGAACGCTTTCCCGTTTGCTCGCCGGACGCAGATTCGGCGCCGATCTAGCATTATTGTTGACGGCTCTGGTATATGCTCTGGTTCATATATGGTCGTTCAACTTTATGCTGGTCATGGCAGCACTAATAGCCGGGACGGTTTGGGGCCTGGTTTTCCGCCTTTGCCCCAAAGCCCTCCCGGCTCTTGTGGTGAGTCACGCCCTGTGGGACGCACTCGTTTTTGTGATTCTTCCTATTTGATCAGGACCTACTCGGAGAGTTTCTTGTACGTATTGTAACGTATCTTTGCAAACTCTTCGGTCTTGGCAAGCAACTCTCCGGCAGTGTCGGGGTAGAGCTTGGCAAGGGAACTGAACCTGACTTCGCCCTTGAGGAAGTCCTGGAACTTGCTCCAGTCGGGCTCCTTGCTGTCGAGCGAGAACGGATTCTTCCCGGCTTCTTCAAGCAGCGGATTGTAGCGGTACAGATGCCAGTATCCGCACTCGACCGCGAGTTTCTCCTCCTTCTGGCTCAAGCCCATTCCTGCCTTCAGGCCATGGTTGATACAAGGTGCATAGGCAATGATGAGGGAAGGGCCGTCGTAGGCCTCTGCCTCCTTGATTGCGTTCATATACTGCACGGGGCTTGCTCCCATAGCCACCTGGGCCACATAAACATAGCCGTAGCTCATGGCCATCATGCCGAGATCCTTCTTGCGTATCTTCTTGCCGGATGCGGCGAATTTGGCGATGGCTCCTGCGGGAGTGGCCTTTGAAGACTGGCCGCCGGTGTTGGAGTAGACCTCGGTGTCGAGAACCAGGATGTTGACGTTCTCGCCGCTGGCAAGCACATGGTCAAGGCCGCCGTAGCCGATGTCGTAGGAAGCTCCGTCACCGCCGAATATCCACTGGCTCCGGGCGGGGATGAACTGCTTGAGGGCAAGCAGGCTCTTGCTGACGTCGCATCCGCAGGCCTCCATCATGGGGACGAGCTTGTCGGCGACTTCGCGGGTGACGGCGTAATCGCCGCGGTTGTCGAGCCACTTCTGGTAGAGCTCCTTCATTTCGGGGCTGCACTTTTCGCACTCAAGACCCTTTTGCATATAACGGGCTACGGTTTCGCGTATACGTTCGCTGCCGAGCCTCATTCCGAGACCGAATTCACAGAAGTCTTCGAACAGGGAATTCTGCCATGCGGGGCCGTGGCCCTGGGCGTTGGTGCAGTAAGGTGAAGCGGGGAAGGACGCGCCGTAAATCGAGGAACAGCCGGTAGCGTTGGCAATCATCATATGGTCGCCGAAGAGCTGGGTAATGTTCTTGATGTACGGAGTTTCGCCGCAACCTGCACAGGCGCCGCTGAATTCGAACAGAGGCTGGGCAAACTGGGCGGCCTTCATGTTGGACTTGGGATCGAAGGGCTGCTTGTAGCCTATCTTGGCATTGAGGAAGTCGAAGTTGGCCTGTTCGCCTGCATTGTCCTGATAGGATTCCATCTTGAGGGCCTTCTCCTTGGCAAGACAAACGTCAACGCAGTTGCCGCAACCGGTACAGTCCGCAACGGACACGCTGAGAGCGTATTTGTACTGCTTGAGGTTGGCTTTGCCGTCGGTAATCTTGAGGCCTGCGGGAACAGCGGCGGCCTCTTCTTCAGTGAGGAGGAAAGGACGGATCGCTGCGTGAGGACAGACAAATGCGCAGGTGTTGCACTGGATACACTTCTCGGGATCCCAGACGGGAACGTTGACGGCGACTCCGCGCTTCTCGTAAGCGGCTGTGCCTGCAGGCATGGTTCCGTCTTTCCAAGGCATGAACACGCTGACGGGGAGGGTGTCGCCGCACTGGGCGTTCACCACATCGGCTATTTCTTTCACAAATGCGGGAGCCAGGCGCTTGGCGTTGGGATTCTCGAACTTGGCGGAAATAGAAGCCCATTCGGCGGGAACCTTGACCTCGGTGTACTCACCGCCGCGGTCAATTGCGGCGTAGTTCATGTTGACCACGTTCTCGCCCTTCTTGCCATAGCTCTTGAGCGCGGCGTCTTTCATGTATTTCACTGCGTCTTCGGCGGGTATAATGCCGGTGATGCGGAAGAATGCCGACTGGAGTATGGTGTTGGTACGTCCGCCAAGACCGATTTCAGCGGCGATCTTTGTGGCGTTGATGATGTAAAGACGTATGTGCTTGCGGCCTATGACGGCTTTTGCATGGTCGGGAATGTGCTTGAGGGTCTCTTCTTCATCCCAGAGGGAATTGAGGAGCAGGCTGCCGCCTTCCTTGATGCCCTTGAGAACATCGTACTTGTAGAGATATGAAGGGACGTGGCATGCCACGAAGTCGGGAGTGCCGACCAGATAAGGGGCCTTGATGGGGGCTTTGCCGAAGCGCAGGTGGCTGCAGGTGTAGCCGCCCGACTTCTTGGAGTCGTAGTCGAAGTAGGCCTGGCTGTAAAGGTCGGTATGCGATCCGATAATCTTGATGGTGTTCTTGTTCGCACCCACCGTGCCGTCGGAACCGAGACCGTAGAACTTGCACTCGGTGGTTCCGGGCTTGACAATTGAAATCTCCTCCTTGACGGGGAGGCTCTTGAATGTGACATCGTCCACGATGCCGATGGTGAAGTCGGCCTTGGGAGCCTTGAGCTCAAGATTGTCGAATACTGCAACGATCTGGGCCGGAGTGGTATCCTTGGATGAGAGTCCGTAGCGTCCTCCTATTACAAGCGGAGCGTTCTCCTTGCCCTGGAACAGGGCCTTGACATCGAGGAAGAGAGGTTCGCCGAGAGCGCCGGGTTCCTTGGTGCGGTCCAGGACGGCGATCTTCTTTACGCTTGCAGGAAGCACTTTGAGGAAGTACTTTTCGGAGAAAGGACGATAGAGATGGACGGTCACAAGGCCGTATTTATGTCCCTTTCCGGCAAGATAGTCAATTGTTTCGCGTATGGTTTCGGTAACGGATCCCATGGCCACGATGACGTTCTCGGCCTGAGGGTCACCGTAGTATTCGAACGGACGGTAGCAGCGGCCTGTCAGCTCGCTGATTTCGCCCATGTAGCGGGCAACGATGTCAGGTATGGCCTCATAGGCCTGGTTGCGCGACTCCACAGCCTGGAAGTAAACGTCGCCGTTCTGCGCGGTGCCGCGGGTGACGGGAGCGTCGGGATTGAGGGCGCGGGCGCGGAAACTGTCGAGAGCTTTCTGGCTTACCATTCCGCGGAGGGCGTCCTCGTCAAGGGCCTCTATTTTCTGGATTTCATGCGAGGTGCGGAAACCGTCGAAGAAATGCAGGAAAGGAATGCTTGATTTAATGGTGGACAGGTGGGCGACGGCGGCCAGGTCCTGGGCTTCCTGGACCGATCCTGAGGCCAGCATCGCAAATCCGGTCTGGCGGCAGGCCATAACGTCCTGGTGGTCTCCGAAGATGGAGAGGGCGTGTGAAGCAAGGGCGCGGGCCGAAACGTGGAACACCGCAGGGAGCATTTCTCCTGCAATCTTGTACATGTTGGGAATCATCAGAAGGAGACCCTGGGATGCAGTGAAGGTGCTGGTCAGGGCACCTGCCTGAAGGGAGCCGTGAACTGCGCCTGCGGCGCCGGCTTCACTCTGCATCTCGGTGACTTTAACAGTCTCGCCCCAGAGATTCTTCTTGCCCTGGGCTGCCCATTCGTCGATGTTTTCCGCCATTGTGGAGGAAGGAGTGATAGGGTAGATGGCAGCATGCTCGCTGAAAAGATAAGCGATATTGCTGGCTGCCTGGTTACCGTCACAAGTGATGAATTTCTTTTGTGCCATTTCTGTTGAATATGTATAGTGTTATTGGATTCCTTGAATGATTATGCCCTCAATGTCCTTGGCAATGCGCCCTATCAGCCCCTGGAGTACGGAACCGGGACCGATTTCTGTGAATTCGGAAGCTCCGTCGGCAAGCATCGCCCTGACGCTCTGGGTCCAGAGTACGGGAGAGGTGAGCTGTGCCAGCAAGTTGGCCTTGATGCGATCCGGGTCGGTTTCCGCCGCGGCGCTGACATTCTGGTATATAGGGCAGGATGGCGTATTGAAGGCCGTGGCTTCTATGGCGCTCGCCAGTTCCGCACGGGCAGGCTCCATGACGGGGGAGTGGAAGGCTCCGCTGACCGGAAGCGGAAGGGCGCGCTTGGCACCGGCTTTTTTCATGGCGGCGCAAGCCTGTCCGACGGCATCTTTCTCTCCTGAGATTACTATCTGCCCGTCGCAGTTGTAGTTGGCAGGGACTACGATGCCGGGTATGCCTGCGCAGATTTCTTCTACTTTTTCCGCAGGCAGGGCGATTATGGCGGCCATGGAGCCGGGGTTAAGTTCGCAGCAGCGCTGCATGGCGGCGGCACGGGCGGCTACGAGGCGAAGTCCGTCCTCGAAAGAAACGGCACCGGCGGCCACGAGGGCGCTGAATTCGCCCAGCGAGTGACCGCCGACCATATCGGGAACAGGAAGAGGAGTGCATCCGGCCAGCACGACCGAATGCAGGAAAATGGCCGGCTGTGTTACACGAGTGGCTTTAAGCTCCTCGCCGGAGCCTTCGAACATGATGTCGCTTATCCTGAATCCCAGTATGTCGTTCGCCCTTTCCATCATACGGCGGGCATCCGGGTTGCTTTCATACAACTCCTTGCCCATACCTGGGAACTGGGAACCCTGACCGGGAAATACAAATGCTTTTTTCATTCTTACAAAATTAAGTATTTTTTATTATTTTTGCAACGCAGTTTTCGCGCAGTTTTTTGCGCCCTTAGTTTAATGGATAGAATTTAGGATTCCGGTTCCTACGATAGGCGTTCGATTCGCCTAGGGCGTACAGTCAAGAGCAGGGTTGAGCCTTGCTCTTTTTTCGTCCGAATAACTGTAAATAATGTTTTTCAGCCATTATTTGCTGATTCTTAAAGAGGGGTGACGAAAAACGCCTTATATTGCCGTCCAAAACTGTAATACTATGAAAAGAATACTTCTTTTACTTCTTTCGGCCATCCCATTTCTGGCCTCATGTGATGCCCTGATGCTGCCTTTCGGCCGCCAGGGAATACTTCAGATTCGTTTTGCGGACGGAACCGCTCCCGCCACCAGGGCCTCGATTCCGGACACCAACGATTTCCTTCTTACCGTTACCGACGCCAGGGGAAACATTCTTTATGACGGCACGTACGGAGCCTCCAAGGAAAGCTTTTCCCTGGAAGAAGGAACCTATACCGTATCGGTGCGGTCCTGCGATTTCACGGCGCCTCTGTTCAACGCTCCGCAATACGGCGATACCCAGGTTGCGGCGGTAAAGGCCGGCAAGACTACGGTTGTCACCCTTGCCTGCGTTCAGCTGAATTCCGGAATACGCCTCAGGATTTCGTCTGCATTCCCCGATGCCTATCCGAATGCGGTGCTGTTCCTCAAGTCTACCGCCGGCAAGTTGATGTACGGTTATAAAGAGACCCGTATAGCATATTTCCAGCCGGGTACGGTCAATCTGGAAATGTCGGACGGTGGCGTGGAGAGCACATTGTTCACCCGCATGCTGGAACCGCAGCAGATAGTTACCATAGGTGTCAACGTAGCGTCTGATGCCCATAAAAGCGGAATCGAGGTCCAGGTAGACACGACCCGCAACTGGACGGAAGAGAACTTCACCATTGGCGGCGGGGGAAATACCGGCGGCGGTTCCGCACCGGAGAGCGCCTACAGCGTTCCGACGGCCAAGTCGCATGTGGGAGAGGAGGATGTCTGGGTGTACGGCTATATCGTCGGGGGAGACCTATCCTCAAGCAAATGCTCGTTTTCGGCGCCGTTTTCCTCAAGGACAAACCTGGTTCTTGCTTCAAAGTCCTCCTGCACCGACAAGACATCATGCCTGTCAGTCCAGCTGGCGAAGGGGGCCATACGGGATGAGCTTAACCTGGTCGATCATCCGGAACTGCTTGGTCGCCAAATATATATGAAAGGAACTATTGTGGAAGCGTATTACGGTATCCCGGGCCTGCAGAATATTACTGAATATAAGTGGAAGTAAAATAAAAAATTCACGGGGCGCTTGCATCACTGCGAGCGCCCCGCTACTTAACCTAAACTTAAACTATGAAAAACTTCGCTGTAAATATAAATATTATTTTTAACAACACAAATCTTTCTTGTCAGATTTTTTGTACATTTGCCAAAATTAGTAAGTGTATTTTATGAAACATCTGATTCTAACCGCACTCGCGGTATGCATTGCGGCCATTTCCTGTACAAAGTACGAAACAGTGCCGAACGATCCCCTGGGAACGAAAATTTACACTCTTGACAACGGTATGAAGGTATTCATGTCCGTCAACAAGGAGCAGCCCCGCATCCAAACCTACATAGCCGTCAGGGTTGGAAGCAAGAACGACCCTTCCGAGACCACCGGTCTTGCCCATTATTTCGAGCACCTGATGTTCAAGGGTACGGAACATTTCGGAACCAAGGATTACGAGGCTGAAAAGCCACTGCTGGATGAAATTGAGCAATTGTTCGAAGTATATCGCCAGACCACCGATCCCGCTGAACGGGAAGCCATTTACCACCGTATCGATTCAATCAGCTATGAGGCCTCCAAGATTGCCATCCCCAATGAATATGACAAGCTGATGGCCATGATCGGCGCGGACGGCACCAACGCCTTCACCAGCAGCGACGAGACCGTTTATGTCGAGGATATCCCTTCCAACCAGATCGACAACTGGGCCCGTATCCAGGCCGACCGTTTCCGCAACGGAGTAATCCGCGGATTCCACACTGAGCTTGAAACAATTTATGAGGAGAAGAATATGTCCCTTACCCAGGATAACCGCAAGGTCTGGGAGGCCATTGACCAGGCTCTGTTCCCTCATCACCCTTACGGCAAGCAGACTACGCTCGGCAGCCAGGAGCACCTCAAGAATCCTTCCATTACCAATGTAAAGAAGTATCACGATACCTATTATGTCCCTAACAACATAGCGGTGTGCGTGTCGGGTGATTTCAACCCTGACGAAATGGTGAAGATCCTCAAGAAGTATTTCGGTGACTGGAAACCCAATCCGTCCATCCCGGCCCTTGAATTCGAACCCGAGGAGCCTATCACTGCTCCTATCGTTAAGGATGTTTATGGCCTTGAAGCCGAGAATGTAGCCCTTGCATGGAGGCTTCCCGGCGCCGCCGACCTGAAGAACGAGGCCGTCGCCGAGATCGCAGGCGCCATCCTTTACAACGGACAGGCCGGTCTTATAGACCTCGACATCAACCAGCAGCAGAAGGCTCTCATGATGTATGCAGGCGCCAGCATTCAGCCCGACTACGGTTCATTCCTCGTCATGGCACGTCCCAAGCAGGGACAGAGCCTTGAAGATCTTCGTGACCTTGCACTTGCAGAAGTGGCCAAGCTTGCCGGAGGCGACTTCGATGAATCGCTCATCAACGCCACCGTCAACAATATCAAACTCTCGAAGATGAGGGCGCTCGAAGACAACGGCTCGCGTGCGATGAGCTATGTGAACGCATTCATCAACGGCATAGACTGGAAGGATGCTGCCACTGAAATCGAGCGTTACGCCGCGGTAACCAAGGATGACGTGATCGCATGGGCTCAGGAGTTCATTAATGATAACAACTATGCCATCATTTACAAACGTCAGGGTGAAGACACCAGCGTGCAGAAGATCTCCGCTCCCAAGATTACCCCTATCGTGACCAACCGTGACGCACAGAGCGATTTCCTCGTGGACATCAAGAATACTCCTGTCAAGCCTGTCGAGCCCGTGTTCGTCAACTTCGACAAGGACATGTCGCAGTTCAAACTCGCTGAGGGCGTGGATGTATTGTACAAGAAGAACGATATCAACGATGTATTCGAACTTGACTTCATCTACAATACAGGCACCGAGAACGATCCGGCGCTTGCGCTTGCATTTGAGTATCTCTCATACCTCGGCACTGCCGACAAGTCCGCAGAGGAGATTGCCGCAAAGATGTACGAACTTGCCTGCTCGTTCAACGGATGGTCCGGAGCCAACCAGACCACCGTCAGCATAAGCGGCCTCAGCGAGAATATGGCGGAGGCGCTGGCCATAGTACGCGACCTGGCTGAAAATGCGGTCGGCAACGACGCTATCCTGGCCAACCTCAAGGCCGATGAGTTCAAGGCCCGCATGGACAGCAAGAAGAACCAGCGTTCCTGCTATTCGGCCCTGACCAATTATGTCACCTACGGCCCCGAGTTCATAAAGAAGACCCGCTTGAGCAACGAGGCGGTTGCCGCCCTCACTTCCGACGAACTTCTCCAGAAAGTAAAGGATGTGATAGCAAACGGCTGCGAAATTATGTACTATGGCCCCATGACCGAGGCCCAGGTGAAGGACGCCGTGCCTTTCGAAGGCAGTTTCGTCCAGCTCCCCGAGAGCTATCCGGACATGCAGCAGACTCCTGAATCAAGCGTGGTGCTGGCCGAGTATGATGCGGCTCAGATATACTACATTCAGTATTCCAACCGCGGCGAGAAATTTGACGCCGCGAGCGAACCTGTCCGCACTCTGTACAACGAGTACTTCGGCGGCGGCATGAACAGCGTCGTGTTCCAGGAGATGCGTGAAGCCCGCGGTCTGGCCTACAGTGCATGGGCCCGCCTGCGCAACCCCGTCTGTGCTGACGGCACCTTCTCATTCACCGCATTCATTGCGACCCAGAACGACAAGATGCGCACCGCTATAGAGGCATTTGACGATATCATCAACAATATGCCCGAATCCGATGCGGCCTTCGCCATAGCTAAGGATGGCATCGACAGCCGCCTGCGCACCCAGCGCACTACAGGGTCCGCCGTGCTCAGCGCCTACAGGAACTGCCGCCGCATGGGTATCAAGGAGCCTCTTGACCGCAAGGTATTCGAAGAACTGCCGTCACTTACTTTGGATGACGTGAAGGCTGCACAGGAGCAGTGGGTGAAGGGACGTACCTATACCTATGCTATCCTTGGCCGCAGCGCCGACCTCGACCAGGCATATCTCAAGACCCTCGGTCCTGTCAAGAAGGTCTCCCTTGAAGATATCTTCGGATATTAGTCATTTTATACTGGCTCCGGATATTTTATACTGTCC
>JAFZBM010000113.1 GCA_017561765.1 Bacteroidales bacterium
CTCTTGGGGTCAATGAGGTTGACATTGGATACGTGAACGGGAGCCTCGTGCTTGATAATGCCTCCCAGAGGCTGCTTGGCATTGGGCTTGGTGTGCTTGCTGACCATATTTACGCCCTCCACGATTGCGCGATCCTTTGCGGGATCGACGGAAAGCACCTTACCGGTCTTTCCCTTGTCGTTACCGGCATTTACATACACGGTGTCACCTTTCTTTATTCTATTCATAGTGATATACTTTTAAAGGACCTCCGGTGCCAGTGAAACGATTTTCATATAGTTCTCGCGGAGCTCGCGGGCCACGGGGCCGAAGATGCGGGTGCCGCGGAGTTCGCCGGCGTTGTTCAGAAGAACGCAGGCATTGTCGTCGAAACGGATGTAGGAACCGTCAGCGCGGCGGATTTCCTTCTTGGTACGCACGACGACGGCCCTGGACACGGTACCCTTCTTGGCGTCCGATCCGGGGATAGCGCTCTTTATAGTAACGACAATCTTGTCGCCTACGGTCGCATAACGGTGGTTGGTTCCTCCAAGCACGCGGATGCAAAGGACTTCCTTAGCACCGCTGTTGTCGGCCACCTGTAAACGTGTTTCCTGCTGTATCATAACTACTTGGCTTTTTCTACGATTTCAACTAATCTCCAGTTCTTGGTCTTGCTCAGGGGACGGGTCTCCATGATGCGGACGGTATCGCCCTCACCGCACTCGTTCTTCTCGTCCTGGGCCACGAACTTGGTGGTCTTCTTGACAAACTTGCCGTAGAGAGGATGCTTTTCCTTGCGCTCGACAGCAACGACGATGGTCTTGTCCATCTTGCTGCTGACCACTATTCCTACTCTTTCCTTACGAAGATTTCTTTCCATAACGCTCTGATTTAGTTCTGTTTTACTTTTTCAGCGAGGATAGTGATCATAAGAGCGATATCCTTCCTGGTCTTTTTGAATTTAGACGTGTCCTCCAATGGAGAAATGGCGTGGTTGATCTTCATGGTGTCGAGATTGCTCTTCTCGATTGCGATTCTGTCGCGCAGGTCGGCAACAGACATCTCACGTGCTTCAGCTGCTTTCATTTTCTTTTCTCCATTAAATTATTCTACATAATCCCTGCGGACCACGAACTTGGTGGCTATAGGGAGCTTGTTGGCGCCCAGGCGCATTGCTTCCTTGGCGGTTTCGAGGGAAACACCCTCAGCCTCGAATATGATGCGGCCGGGAGTGATGGGGGCCACGAATGCATAGGGGTCACCTTTACCTTTACCCATACGGGTATCGAGAGGCTTCTTGGTGATCGGCTTCACAGGGAATACCCTGATCCAGATCTGGCCTTCACGGTTCATTCTACGGGAGATTGCCTGACGGGCCGCCTCGATCTGCTGTGCGGTGAGCCAACAATTTTCGAGGGTCTTGATACCGAAGGAACCGAAAGCGAGCTGGTTTCCCCTCTGGGCATTGCCCTTCATGCGGTTCTTCTGTTCCCTTCTAAATTTTGTTCTCTTAGGTTGTAACATTGTAGTATTACTTTAAAAAATATTTTCCTTAAGCCCTAAAACATTGACTTTCAATTGGATAGCCCACGAGAAGCCAAATTTTGGGACTGCAAAGATAGTGAAAATTTTGCAAACGGCAAGTATTTGTCGAAATTTTTTTAACAATTTTCGACACGGAATTTTTCAGTTAACTGCCGCTTTTTCGGAAAGTTATGTAATACCACAGAAAAAATTTCCCAACTTTTTCGACACGCGCTCATTCGCTCCCGCTACTTGCTTTCGCCGGCCAGCGAGAAGGTCAGCAGGAAGCGTGGACGCAGGGAGGCGTCGGGATTCGTGGGCCCGTACAGGACGGCGTCGTAATAACGGTCCTTGTCGAGTTTCTGGGTGGTCGTGGTCGTCGTCGTCGAACTATTGGCGTACTGGGCCAGCATCGCGTACGTATAATAATTGGAATAAGGATCGTATCCGTAGCCGCCATAGCCGCCGTAACCATAACCGCCGTAACCATAACCGTAGCCGCCATAGCCGCCGTAGTACATACTATTATAATAGTTCTGGTACTGGAGCATCCGGTAGTAGTCGCTCAATTCCGAACTTGAGTTCGAACTGCTCTTGACCACTTCGTTGGCGGTGATTATCATCCAGATGTCATATTCCCCGGCCAGCAGTTTCGTGCGCCGGTAAACGTCGGTCTCGCTCTCGCCCGCCTCGGGAGTCTCATGAATCTTCAGGAGCTCCTGCAGGTGATAGGTGATATCAGGCTCGTATCGCAGCAGGCTGCGGTTGATGTCGCCCTGGTTCTCATCGGAAGAGCTGGCGTCGGTAAGGCCCGCAAAAACCACGGTGGTGTCGTTCTGACGTATGCGGCAGGTGGGCGAAAGGACGTCGGGATACTTGAACATGTCCCTGTAGTCGTCCGGGAAGCGGAACGGCAGCACAAGGGATGCTTTGTTAATGACGGCGGAGCGCGGATCGCCCCCTTCGGAGCGTATCATGTCTTCCGCCATATGCTTCAGGGCGAGCGCTGAAATCACCGGCTTCAGGCCGCCGCCGCCCTCTATTGAATACTCTTCCCCCGCAACTCCCTCCATGGGCCTCGACTCATGCGTGGTCAGATTGAGGCAGTATTCGGGATAACTGCCTCTGCTTGAATAAGTAAAGAGGGAATCTACCTTTGTGAAATTGGTAAGGCCGTACACGAAATTGAACACGGTGTCGGTCTCCGCCTTGCCGTCGTTGTCGTAATCGCACAGCAGGTTCAAGCTCGCATAGTTGCCTGTAACGTACTTCACGCTGCTGTCGTAGCCCAGCTGGAGCTCGTACATGTTTATGCGTCCGCCCTCGCCCACGGGAGTGTCGGTGGATATCACGATGCCGGGAATCTTCTTGACATAGCGGCTGAAGTCGCCCAGGTCCTGCTGGGTAAGCTGCAGGAAGCGGCGGGCGTATTCTTCGGTGAAGTCGAACGACAGTGAATCGGCGCCGTACACCACAGGCGAACCGGCGGCGATGGACTTGCTGTAGTCGACCTGCAGGGAAGATCCGTTGGTATCGTAATCGCGCCCGGGAGCCATCGGGGCGGAAAGTGAATGCACGCGCACGTTCTGAATGATGTGCCGCTGGTTTTCCATCGATACGGAAACGGTGTCGAACACGGCCGAAAAATGGAAACGCTTGACCTGTACCGCCGCGAGGTTGCCGAAATCAAGGGTGTCCAGCACCGGCACCAGGGTCATGGCGCTCGAGCGGGTGGTGAGTCCGTACTTGGAGTCCCTGATTGCGCCTATGGTGATGCGGCTCTGGGAAAATCCCGACAGCGAATCGGTGAGATTTACGGAAATTGCGCCATGGGGCAGCGCTTCATCCTTGGGATAGATGGTATATGTCTGGTCGAGCGGAATGAGGTTTCCGCCCATTTCAGTGTTTATTTCCACACAAGAGAGGCAGCACAGCAGGGCCGCCGCCACAGCAGGAAGATTGAATTTCATTGCGTCAAATCTTGTCGTAAAAAGCGTTGTACGCGTCAATGTAGGCTCCGCTCTCCATGGCTTCAGCATCAAATGGGAGCACCGGAAGCTTCAGCGACTTGCAGGTTCTCGGCAGAGTGGCCGGAAGTTCCGGGGAACTGAGGATTACACCGTCGGCGTACTGGATGGCGGTTTTAGCAAGATTTATGCCATCCGGCTTGTCCAGAAAATGAAGGTCCGCGGCAGACAGCCCCCCGAACGCGGCCTTTTCGGCAAAGCCCGGCCGGAAGCGGACGTCGGGCAAATCGTCGTAGAGGGAGAGGACTATTTTGCTGGACGAGAAGATAGGATCGTCTTTGTATGCCTTTTTGAGGTAGGCGGGCACGAGGTGGGTAATCCAGCCCTGGCAGTGGATGATGTCCGGAGCCCAGCGCAGTTTCTTGACGGTCTCCAGCACTCCCCGGGCAAAAAAGATGGCCCTCTCGTCATTGTCTTCGAAGAAATTGCCCTCGTCGTCGGCTATGGTCTGCTTGCGGCGGAAATAATCTTCGTTGTCGATGAAATACACCTGGATACGGGCCGCGGATATGGACGCAACCTTGATGACGAGCGGATGGTCCACGTCCGAAATGATTATGTTCATTCCGGAAAGCCTTATCACCTCATGGAGTTGGTTTTTGCGCTCGTTGATGAAGCCGTAGCGCGGCATGAAGGAACGAATTTCCTTCTTCCGCTCCTGGATTCCCTGCGGAAGTTGCCTCGCCACAAGGGACACGGGCGACTCCGGGAGGTAAGGACACATCCCGGAACTTACAAAAAGAACTCTTTTTACATTCTCTGCCACACTACAAAGATAACAATATTTTTTGAAATATCGATAATTGATTATATTTGAAGTCAATTTGGGAGATTATGTCTAAAGAAGAGAACAAGATTATCCGCCGCCGGCTGCGCAACGCTTACGCCTCAAGCATAATCAGCATCAGCATGGTGCTGCTGCTCATAGGAATAGCCGCCTTGCTGATAGTCAACGCCCATTCCGTTTCGAATTATTTCAAGGAGAATCTCCAGCTTTCGGTCATCCTGAAGCAGGACGCCTCCGACGAAGACGCCCTGGCATACCAGAAATCAGTGAACACATTGCCTTTCATCAAGGGCACCCGCCTGGTTTCCCGCGAGGAAGGCACAGAAGAGCTTTCCAAGATGCTGGGCGAAGACTTCCTGTCGGTATTCGAGACGTCTCCGGTGCCCGTATCCCTGGAAATAAAGCTCCGGGGCGATTATGTGTCGCCCGACAGCGTGGCCTTCGTGCGCAGGGCGCTCGAAGCTTCGCCCGTGGTGGAGGAAGTGGAGTACCAGCAGTCGCTTGTGGAGACGTTGAGTTCCAACCTTACAAAGATTTCGATGGTGCTGGGAGTGTTCATCCTGCTCATGCTTTTCATCTCCTTCGTGCTCATCAACAACACGGTGAGGCTCAATGTGTTCGCCAGGCGTTTCACCATCCACACCATGCAGCTGGTCGGCGCCACGAGGCGTTTCATCCGCAAGCCGTTCATGCGCGGGGCGGTGCTGCAGGGGCTGATTTCGTCGCTGCTGGCCCTCGGCGTCCTGGCGGGGGCGCTGGCGCTCCTGAAGCGTTCGTTCCCGCAGCTCTTCACGGTGTTCGATACCAGGTCGCTGCTTATAGTGGCCGGCACGGTGGTGCTGTGCGGCGTGATCATCTGCGTCGTAAGTACTTATTTTGTAGTCAACAAGTTAGTGTCCCTCGACAAGGACCGTTTATATTATTGATATGGAAAAGATGGCTCTTACCCGCAAGGGTCTGAGGATAATGATCGCTGGCCTGCTGGTAATGGTGGCGGGCTACGTGCTGATGATGGGCGGTTTCAGTCCCGACCCCAATGTGTTCAACTATGCCATGTTCGACGCACGGCGCCTGGTCGCCGCCCCGCTGGTCATCGTTGCGGGAATAGTGGTCGTGGCGGTTGCCATCATGGGCAACTTCGAGGATAAAAAAGAAGAAAAGAAATAGCTTATGGACTGGTTGCAGGCACTTTTGCTCGGACTGGTCCAGGGGCTGACCGAGTTTCTGCCCGTGAGCAGCAGCGGGCATCTGGCCATAGGCAAGGCGCTGCTGGGCGTGGAGCCGTCGAAAGACCTCGTGTTCGAGGTGACGGTTCACGCGGCCACGGTGCTGGCCACTATCGTGGTGTTCCGCAAGGAAATCTGGAAATTGCTCTGCGGACTCTTCAAATTCAAGTACAACGATGAGACGGACTACATCGCCAAGCTTTGCGTGTCGATGATTCCGGTGTTCATCGTGGGTATGTTGCTGAAAGATTATGTCGAATCGGCGTTCGGGTCCATGCTTATCGTGGGCCTGGCGCTCGTCGTGACGGCAATGCTGCTGACCTTCTCCGACTGGAAGGCACGGAGGAACGTCACCGGACAGGGTTGTGTCCGGGGGACTTTGACTCCCGAAGAGGGAAGGGGCCCGCAGCCCGCTGCGGGAAGGCGTCCCCTGGACACAACCCTGTCCGGTGAAGATCGGCATCAGGGCAAAGAATACCGTAATGGAATATCGTTCTGGCAGGCGTTCGTTGTGGGCATCGGCCAGGCATTCGCCGTGATCCCCGGCCTGTCGCGCTCCGGCACCACCATCAGCACCGGTCTGCTCTGCGGAGTCAAACGGGAAAAAATGGCCCAGTTCTCATTCCTCATGGTGCTCGTGCCCATACTTGGGGAGGCTTTCCTGGACGTTGTCGGCGGTGACGCCGCAGCATCGTCAACCGGTTTCCTGCCGCTCGCCGTGGGCTTCCTTGCCGCTTTCGTATCGGGACTCTTTGCCTGTAAAGTCATGATCGCCCTGGTGCGCAAGGCACAGCTGAAATGGTTCGGCCTGTACTGCGCGCTGGTAGGCCTCGCCGTGCTGATCTTCCTTGTGTAATGGCTGAGCGCTCTCAGGTTTATTTCGTCGCCGACGTTCACCTGGGCCTGCGGAATGCGGACCCTGCCGAGCGGGAACAGCGTTTCCTGGATTTCCTTGCCGGCATCCCCGATGACGCCATGGCCCTCTATCTGCTCGGCGACATCTGGGATTTCTGGTACGAATACCATGATGTGGTGCCGCGCGAAGGCGCCCGCGTGGTGGCCCGCTTCATCGCCCTGATGGACGCAGGGGTGCAAGTGTACTTCTTCCCGGGCAATCACGACCTCTGGTGCTTCTCATTTTTCGAGAGCATAGGCATGAAGCGCTGCACCCAGCCCCATCTGGTGGAAATCGGCGGAAAGACCTTGTGCCTTGGGCACGGCGACCTGCTTGGGGGCGCACGCCCGGGCTATAAATTCATGCTGCGCGTGTTCAACAGCCGCATCGCCCAGGCGCTTTTCAGCACCCTGCACCCACGCATCGCCTTCGGACTCGCGAGCGGCTGGTCAGGAGGGAACCGCAAACGGCACACAGAATATCATTTCAAAGGGGAAGACGAACCACTGTACCGCTTCGCCCTGGAGCAGTCGCAGCAAGTTCACGTAGATTATTTCATCTTCGGGCACTTCCACGACGCTGTGGACCTTACCCTCCCTACCGGCGCCCGGCTGATAATCCTGAAAGACTGGCTCTCCGGCGGCACTCCGCACGCCCTGTTTGACACTGTGACCGGAGAATTACAGATCAGATAAGCAGCGCTTCGCCGACACTCTGAACAGCAACACTTCAGCCTCCGGATCTGTGCAGCAGGATTCTCTCTGCGTGCATGAGCTCCCGTATCTGTAGCGCAGGTCTCTCTCTGCATGGCGCAGGTCTGATTTCTGATAGAGGACCTGCGCCATTAGATTGCGCAGAGTGCTGTTCTGCGGCGCAAGTCCCCCCAACCAAAACAGACCTGCGCCGTCCCTGCCAGGACTTGCGCCACCTCACCAAAGACCTGCGCCATCACCCCCTACCATCCTCCGTTTGCCCCAGGGCAGCGCCATCTCCCTCCGTCCTCCTCCGTCTGCCACAGGGCAGCGCCATCACCCCCGTCTTCCTCCGTCAGCCCACGGACCAGCACCATTTCCCCTTGGCCATCCGCCGGTAGCGGCCATCCTCTCTGCACTCCCATTTCACTTAAGCGTTGCAAACTTTTTTAAAACGGATAATTCTTCCGTCCTTTGCAAAAACAATAAACATTTATGCTATGAAAAAGTTTTTGGAAGTTTTAATCGATGACAACAACCAAATGTACATCGACACCGAGATTGACCTCGCCCCCATTTTAAGCTCACAGAACATTCCGGAGTATGACAAACTTGCGAAAGAAAGCATGAAGGCCTTTTCCGAATGTATTTGGAAGGACCGGAATTTAAAACCGTCATATGTGGTGAGATTATTGAGCATGGCAGAAATTGCATCGACTTCCGAGCCGTACAGTATGGCTGAGGAGTTTTGGTCAACCATGATGTTCTGTTACATTCCCCATTATGAGGCATTCTGCAATAAACTCAAGACTCCTTTTGGTTTTGATCCTAAAAAGGTAACCCGTCCCATCTCTTTTGGCAAACCCGGAGATTTTTTGTCGTGCAGCATGTTCCCTGTCGGGGGAAAATTCAGTTAGTATGCGGTTCCAGAGAGTTACGCAACGAAAGCTGCCGGACGGAACCATATCAACTGTTTATCCTTTTCATATCAGCATGGAAGGGATGGAATCCGCACTCCTATGCAGGGATAATGAAGATTATGACGTCTTGCAAAAATACTTTTACGTTTGCAGCTGGGTCAACAATGTGTTGGTGATTATCGATGTGGAAATGTCAAACCATGGGCACTTGGCCGTATTGGCTGACAGTATGGAATCCGCTATCCGCGCCGGAGAGGCAATAAAGAAGAATCACTCGCAATACCTGTCGTATAAATACGGTGAAAAGAACAGACTTGTGCGTTCAGATGTAAAGGTATTGTATCTCGATTCCGATAAATATCTCCGTAATGCTCTGGCATATATCCCCAGAAACGCACTTGATGCCGGGTGCAGGATTGAAGATTATCCTTGGTCTTCTTATAATGCTATGTTCTCCGGCAACAAACGTATTGGATATGCGCAAAAAGTTTCTGAACTAACACGCAGGGAAAAAGAGGCGCTGTTCCATACTCATGCTGATTTGAGCCAAGTACCATGGATAATTGACGCAAAAGGATCACTGATTCCCCAGACGGCATGCGATCATCGGTATCTGGAAGATGCTTTTCTTGGCGATCAGGCTTTCTTTCTTAAGTGTATCGGGAATCTGAATTACGCAGAGATGCAAGACAAGCTGGTTTCGGGACCCAGGACAAAGCAGAATGATGCTTCTTTTGTGCTGAATGCTTCTGCCGTGTCTGAAGAATGGTATGGCAAGAGTATCGCCAACCTCAGCAGAGAACAGAAGCTTCGAATCCTGGTGCATATGTATCGGACCTGCAATACTTCGCCGTCACAACTGGCCAGATGCCTTCAAATGAAGAAGGCCGATGCCGAAGAAATTATACGGCAGTCCCGGCCAAAGAGGAAGATAGCGCAGGTCTGAGCGGGAACGGCGCAGATCCGGGAGAAGATGGCGCAGGTCTGATTTCCGATGGAGAACCTGCGCCATTAGATTGCGTAGAAAGCTGTTCTGCGGCGCAAGTCCCCCCAACTAAATCAGACCTGCGCCGTCTAAACCCGGACCTGCACCATGCAACCGGGACACTCTACCAAAACTGCCGCCTCCTGCACCATACTACCGGTGTACTGCGCCAAAACTGCCGCCACATGCACCATACCACAGGGACTCTGCACCATGCTACCGGGGCCCGGCGCCACGCCGGAGGCGTCCTTCTGCCGTACTATCGCCATGAACAAAAATTCCCCTCTCACACTCGCGCAGGCACTGTTTTTGCTTATCCCGGCATTATGCGTAAAGGATTAATATGTATTATTTTACTGGGCGTTGCATTGTCGCTTGGCGCTCAGGAGACAGACGGTCTGCCGTCGGCAGAGCGGACAAGGGCGATTCTGGACAGCATTTATGTCGAGGGCATTCAACTATACATCCATGAAAAAAACGCCTGGGTGATAGAAGATTGCTTCAACGCCAACGCTTCCAGGAAAAACAAGGTTCATGGCTGGGTTCCACATTTGATAGATGATACCCATCTGGCCGGTGTGTTCTACAATCTGGACGACAGTGTGGCAGTGTTTGAGGCAATTGTATCTTTACCCGAGTTCAACACCACGCCCAACGACACTTTGCGCCCCCTTACTCAAAAGGAGATATCCATAATCGAGCAAACAAAACGCTGCCTGAAAGCGGCTGAAGGTCTGGATATAGATCTAACGCCACCGGAAGGGACCACTTACAATGTGGACATCTTTAATTTTGATGACAATTCAAGCCGCGTATATTTCATCCTGGGAACGGATCAGCAGGGTATTATTCCCTTTGGCGCCGACTTCTCATACGACTGCGATCCGGAGGGGAATGTTACATCATTCCGGCGCTACCACAAGAGCTATATACCTATTCCGACAAGGGACAAAAAAGGGAAGGCCGCCAAAGACCTGTATATTTCCCATACCGACTTGTGTCCGTTCATAGCGCCCACCGAAATAGCCCAGTTCCTGCTATATGGATATGAACTGGCTGATATTCAATCGTTTTCAGTATATAGCGCGCCCTTAAAATGTACTTTCAAATACGATGTTAACAGTGGCCTGACCTGCGATGCATATCCGGAAGAGCAGGCGCCCCGGAGAGAAATCTATCCGGTGAACTGGAAAGAAATAAAAGATGCCGCCAAAAAGCGTCCGGATGAAATAAAGGCGCTGGCGGCAAGACTTGCGGCACCGGAATTTGACAAAGACCTGACAATGCAGGAAATGATTCTGGCTTTTTACGGGATGGGCGTCCTGAGTGGAATTGCAGGACAGGATTGTACACGCGAGGCGGAAAAGAAATACCAGGATGGCGACTTTGCCGGAGCATACAAGGAGGCGACTGCCGTCCTGGAGGACAATTGCTTGAGCCTCAGGGCGTTGCTGTATGCCGGCTTCAGTTGCGACGAGCTGGCGAAGGCCGGGACGCCGGTCGGAGATTCCAAAGAATATTTCAGCCGTGCCATCCGTCTGTTCAACACTATTGCCAGCACCGGATACGGCGACAAAGACCATCCCTTCTGCGTGACTACCGTCGCGGACGAATACGATTTCATGAGATATTATCTGAATCTCTGGAAATACGCGTCTCAGGCGCTTACGAGCAACAATTGCGATAAGTTCGTTCTATCGGAACAAAGCCAGTATTATTCCGACAAAGAAATCTATTTCGACGCTACCTGGCCCTTCGAAGTCACGGCATCGTTGTTTTCCGGACTATAGCCCTCAAGAATCAAGTATTTTGGGGAAACCGCAGGCGATATGGGCAAGGTCTCCTTTCATACGAGGGACCTTGCCCTTGGATTGCTATTCCATACGTCCTGAAGGCCTATTGACGGGCAAGGTGTAGCCACTGAAAGTAGACCTTGCCCACTGGGGGCGGTTCCGTCGCGACGAATCGGTAACAGAGCGCCGCGGGAGGGATTGGTGGCTGCGGACGGCGTAGCCGCCCGTGGCTACGTGAACGGGAGGGGCCCACAAGCGAAGCGATGTGGGAGGGATAGCCCTGCAGGGGCGTACCGCTCCGCAGTCACCCACCCTCCCGCGGCGTAGAGGAAGCCGCAGGCGATGAACGGAAGCGATGCACGGATAAATGCTTAGTGCTTCTTGGAGCTTTTCTTCTTGACTTCGCTGTTCAGGCGGTCGGTCTTGATGACGGTTTTGACAGGGGCTTCCCAGAAGACGGAATAATAGAACTGGTCCCACTGGCCGGCGTCCCAGACCTGTACGAGTTCCTCGATCTTGGCGTCCTTGCCCTTGGGATCGTAGCGGGTTTTGAGGTCCTGCGAGAAGAGTTTGGCCACAATCTGCCAGAAATTGGCGGCAAAGCCGCTCTCATATTCCTTGATTATCTCGAAGGCGCTCATACCGCACTCCCTGTCCACAAGGCGCATAAGCAGCAGGCCCTGAGAGGTGGTCATGTTCTTGATATCGGCCGTAAACAAGCTGAGAAGCTCTTTTTCAACCTGGTTGATATACTGGTTGCGCTGACTCCGCTTGCTGGCGTCAGCGGCGATGGTGCTGTCCACCTGCGCCATCATTTTACGGCCTACGAGAGCGTAGGGATAGATTTTGTTGAAATTGTATACCAGCCGGTATTCCCGGCGCCAGTCGCCGCTTTTCTTGAAACCGCGGCCGCGGGGGAACACCCAAATCGGATCGAGAGTGTCAAAGAAAGTTGTGTCGCCGTCATGCACCTCATAATACATTGGATAGCCCTTTGGTACCCGCGCCGAGCCTGACACGGCCGACAAGGCCTCCGCAGACTGTCCGGCGGCCACCGCGCAGAAAGCTGAAACAGCAACAATTATGACGGCTATTTTTTTCACGATGCAAATATAATCAAATTCCGAGCCAATATTATTTCGCCGCCTTCAGGGCACCTATCCGCCAGCCTCCGGCAGGGAATGCAGTACGGTGACTTTGACTCCCGAAGAGGGAGGGGACCCGCTTGCGGGGAGGGTCACCGTACTGCATCCCCCGCCGGGACATAGAAGACAAGGCACAAAAAATCATCCATATATATAATATTGGTAATTATTTTTTATCTTTGTAGGCTGACATATTAGACACTATTATTGATGGCCGACAAAAAAGACTTGACTTTCAGGCAGATGTTCAATTTGAGCTTCGGTTTCTTCGGAGTCCAGATCGCATATGCGCTCCAGAGCGCCAACATCAGCCGGATCTTCGCCACGCTCGGTGCTGACCCGCACCAGCTCAGTTTCTTCTGGATACTACCGCCCCTCATGGGCATGATAGTCCAGCCACTCATAGGCAAATGGTCGGACCGCACCTGGACCCGCATCGGCCGCCGCAAGCCCTATCTGCTTGTCGGCGCCATAGTGGCGGTTCTCGTGATGATGTTCCTGCCCAAGGCGGGCAGCCTGAACCTGTCCACGGCCTACGTTTTCCTCGGGCTCAACGCCGCAATGTGGTTCGGCCTGTTCTCGCTGATCTTCCTTGACACCTCCATCAACGTGGCCATGCAACCCTTCAAGATGATGGTGGGCGACATGGTGAGCGAGAAGCAGAAAGCCACCGCATACAGCATACAGAGCTTCCTCTGCAACGCCGGCTCCCTGGTCGGATACCTCTTCCCCATCTTCTTCACCTGGATAGGTATTCGCAACACAGCCCCCGAGGGAGTGGTGCCCGACAGCGTCATCTACAGCTTCTGGTGCGGCGCCGCCATACTCATAGCCTGCGTACTCTACACCTTCCTGAAGGTCAAAGAGATGCCGCCGAAAGAATATGCCGAATTCCACGGCATCGACCCGGCGAAGGCCGAAGCGCCCAAATCGGAAGGCCTGTTCAAGCTTCTGGTCAAGGCCCCGAAGACCTTCTGGACCGTGGGCCTGGTGCAGTTCTTCTGCTGGGCCGCGTTCCTCTATATGTGGACCTATACCAACGGCGCCATAGCCAACAACTGCTGGGGCACCACCGACACGGCGTCCGCCGATTACCAGGCCGCCGGCAACTGGGTGGGAGTGCTGTTCGCCGTGCAGGCTATAGGCTCCATACTCTGGGCCCTCGTGATTCCCCGCTTCAAGAACCTCAAGCTCGCCTACGTCGTGAGCCTGCTCGCGGGAGCCGCGGGATTCGCCTCCGTCATGTTCATCCATAACCAGTACCTGCTGTTCGGCAGCTACTTCCTCATAGGATTCGCATGGGCGGCCATGCTCGCCCTTCCTTTCACCTTCCTCACCAACGCCCTGGAAGGCAATCCCTACATGGGAAGCTACCTGGGCCTCTTCAACTGCACCATCTGCCTTCCGCAGATAGTGGCTGCCGCGACCGGGGGAGCGGTTATAGGCCTCGTGGGCGGAAGCCAGGGGGCCATGCTTATGCTGGCCGGTGCATTCCTGGTGCTGGGAGCCTGCTGCGTGACTCTAGTTAAAACCAAACAATAATTCAAAACAATGAAAAAAGTACTTAGTATCATTTTCCTTATCCTTGGCACTGTGGCGGCAGCGCACGCGCAGGGCTACCAGATCCAGGGTGTCGTTGAAGACGCCCTCGGTCCGGTAATCGGAGCCACCGTCATGGAAAAAGGCACGACCACAGGCACCTCAACCGGCCTGGACGGAGAATTCATCCTCACCGTTTCCGGTCCCGACGCCATTGTGGAAGTGAGTTGCATTGGCTACTCCACCCGTAGCTTTACGGCCTCTGAAGTTCCCGGCAACATTCTCCTTGCAGAGGATTCCGAATTCCTCGACGACGTCGTGGTCATCGGTTACGGCTCCCAGTCCAAGAAGGAAGTCACCGGTTCCGTGTCGTCCCTCAAGCCTGACGACTTCAATAAGGGCGGCGTAGCCAACCCCATGGGCTTGCTCCAGGGCAAGGTAGCCGGTCTGAACGTCATCAAGAACGGCGGTGACGACCCGGCACAGAACAGCTACAACGTGCAGCTGCGCGGCGTGGGCTCCCTCAACGGATCCACCGAGCCCCTGTACGTCATCGACGGCGTTCCCGGCGGTAACCTCTCATCGGTACAGCCCTCCGACATCGAGTCCATCGACATCCTCAAGGACGGTTCCGCTGCGGCTATCTACGGTACCCGTGCAAATGCGGGCGTTATCCTCATCACGACCCGCCGCGGCAACAAGGACGGCGCTTTCAGCGCTGAATACAGCGGCAACGCCAGCGTGGGCTTCATCACCAACGTGCCCCGCGTGCTCAATGCCGCTGAATACCGCGAGCACATGGTGGCCAACGGCCTCGGCAACGACTTCGGCGCCGAAACCGACTGGGTCAAGGCGATTTCCCGCAATCCCGTGGCACACACCCACAATCTCTCGCTCACAGGCGGCACCCAGAACTTCAACTACAGGGCTTCCGTGGGCTACCGTAACCTCCAGGGCGTGGCCAAGAAATCCGACTTCGACGAAATCTCCGGCCGTTTCGCAGCCGACCAGAAGGCACTCAAGGACAAGTTGAACATTTCCTACGACTTTGCTTACCAGAGGGCCAACAAGGACTGGGCGAACTACGACAACTTCAACCAGGCCATCCGTTCCAACCCGAC
>JAFZBM010000013.1 GCA_017561765.1 Bacteroidales bacterium
CGACGGCACGGTGACCGACGATATCCTCTTCGGATTCGAGCACCGGTCCAACGGCCACGATGGCAGTCTCTCGCGCAGCATCGGTTACATCTTCGCCACTTATACGCATACTTTCGGCAGCAACTTCACAGCCCAGTTGACCGGACGTTTCGGCCAAGGTTCCATCTACAACGACTTTTCCCTTGAAATGCTGGACAAATATCAGGGCTACCTCAACCTGGGCCTCTGCTACCACACGAAAAACCGCCAGTTGATGGCTTCCGTATCGGCAACGCCTCTGTTCAAGGGGGATATACCGGCCAATGTCAGCGCGGAAATCGCCTTGCGGCCCACGCGCTCGCAAGACTGGTTCTACCTTGTCGCCCGCTACCACTACGGCTACGACGAGGATCATCTGGATTGCGCCGTCCCGGATGTCTTCCTCAGGCATATGGTCCGTTTCGGCATCGCCATCCAGCCCTCGCGCCTCTCCCATAAGCTGTTTTTCTAGCCCGGCGTCGCGACTCGAAAGGACTTTATGCCTTTACGACTATCTTTTCCAAGACTTTAGGAATCCTGCAGGTCAGCCGTTCCTTGTATTTCGTTTCGATATACTCCTTGAAGAGAGTCGGATCGGCGCTGTTGTCAGCAAACATGTCCCAGTGTCCCGGAATGACCAATTTAGGCTCGACATCACCCGCAAGGTCTGCTGCTTCCTGGTATGTCATGTTGCCGATGCAATTGCGCCGCAGGCGTCTTGCATCGCGGCCGTTGATGGGGATGAGTTCAACGTCAATGGTCCCGAAAGCCTTGATAGCAGGCATCATTCCTTCGTATCGGACCGTATCGCCCGCATGATGTATCCTAATGCCGTTGCACTCAATGATATACTGAAGATGCGGGAAGAGACCCGTTTCTTTGTCCTTGTCCAGGAACTCATGCGAAGCAGCGATTGCATGGATGGTCATGTCTCCTATTTGGACTGATTCCCCTGCATTCAATCCGATCGCATTGCTGTCCGCTATCTTGTCGTTGGAGATTGATCTTTCGTGCGCTCGCGGAAATACAAACTTGGCCTCCGGATGGGTATTCGCCCATATCCTCCATGCTGGATGATCGATGTGGTCGATATGGTTATGCGTCCCAAGGAAAGCGTCGACTCCCGTCAGTTCATCTGCCGGGATAGGCGGTGCGACCTGCCTTGTCGGCATTGGAGTGGCGTAATAGTCAATGGCTATCATCGTACTGGCGGACTTGACAATCAGTCCCATCTGGCCCAGCCACCACATGGCCACCGTTCCACTCTCGACCTTGGTGTCGATTATGGCCTGCATCTTTTCATTCATAGTTCCGTCTATTTTATCAGTCGCTGTAATTGTGGTCAAGAAGGATACTGACCTGACGGTCGGGGAGGACTTGCTCAAGCTGGTCCAGCAGGCCCTGCGTGAAGGCCTGGTCGTCATGGACCGTCAGGTCCGGGACGACATCGACGGAAATGCTCCCGTCATCATAACAATAGAAGCCGTGGACTTGCTGGACGTGCTCCTGGCGGGTCAGCGTGGAAACGACAGTCCTCTGGAGTTCGGCGTTCTTGTTGTCCCCGGTGGCATTGGCATAGACGCCCACGGTCATGATGATGCCGTGGCGGGCAATCATCATCTCGGATATCTGCCGGGTCAGGCCGTGGATCTGGTGGGCGGTCATCGTGTCCGGCACTCCGATATGGAGCGAGCCGATGGAAAGATTGGGGCCATAGCCGTGCAGGATGATGTCGAAGACGCCCTGCACGCCCTCCAGGCCCGCAATCTCCGACTTGATCTCACGGATGAGCTCCGGAGAGACACGCGCGCCCAGCAACTGGTTGATGGGCGAAGTGAGCATCTCGATGCCGGCCTTGATGATGATCAGAGAAATGAGCGCACCCAGATAACCGTCGAGGGAAACGTTCCAAATCAGCATGATACCGGCGGAAATCAGCGTCGCCAGCGTGATGATGGCATCGAAAAGCGCATCGGAGCCAGAGGCGATCAAAGCGTCGCTGTCCAGCTTTTTCCCCTGGCTACGGACATACCATCCCAGCACCAGTTTGGCCAGGATGGCCACGATGATGACGACTAGCGTGACGGTCGTATAATCCGGCTGCGTAGGATTGATGATCTTCTTGATGGATTCGATCATCGAAGTGATACCTGTCGTAAGCACGATCACCGCGATGATAATGGCCGTGAAATACTCCACGCGGCCATAGCCGAAGGGATGCTTCCGGTCAGCCGGGCGCACCGAAAGCTTGGTGCCGATGATAGTGATGACGCTGGAAAGCGCGTCGCTGAGGTTGTTGACGGCATCCAGCACGATGGCCACGGAATGCGCCAGAAGGCCAACTAGGGCTTTGAAGCCAGCCAGGAACACATTGGCAATGATGCCGATGACGCTGGTGCGAATGATCTGTTTCGAACGGTCCATGGACAAATATACAAAAAAGCTGCAACATGTTCATTTCAGCGATTATTGCATTACCGCCTGCTTGAGCTTTGTTTCTTGACAAAGATTTCCTATATTTGCTATAACTAACCTAACTAATAATCATTTAGCATCATGAACATCCTTCTAACCCTGCTCTTCGGAGCCATCGCTGGCTGGCTTGCCGGTTTCTTTGTAATCAAAGACAAGGGCGGCCTCATCTGGAACATCATCATCGGCCTCCTCGGCGGCGTTGTCGGCGGCTGGCTGCTTGGTCTCATCGGCGCGGGAGGATCCTTCTGGTCAGAGTGGTATGGCCAGATCTGCAGCGCGGTTATCGGCGCCGTGGTCCTTCTGTTTGTCTGGAACCTCATCAAAAAGCTCATCAAGTAGGTCTTAAGATGAAACAGAAATTCCTGATTTGCTGCCTCTTCGCCTTGGCGCTGCAGGCATGTTTCTCCTTTGCC
>JAFZBM010000114.1 GCA_017561765.1 Bacteroidales bacterium
GGGCGGACAGGGTCCTTGGAGACCGGATACAGCATAAGCATCTGCAAGGCACAATAAATGTCCACGCACAAGCACTCACGCAAAGAGGCGCTTCCGACCAGCAGGTCAAACAGCGCCAACAACGAAAAGGCAGCTACAGGCAACAGCCGCACAATCCTGTGAACACATATTTTTTGTTTCATAGCGAAGCCAAAAATATGTATTCACGACAAATATCAGGTGGTCAGCTAAGGGGACTTTTCGGAAATTTACGATTCTTTCGGTAAATCTTTTTTTACCTTCACTTTTTCCTTTATCTGATCGAATCCCTTGCCGTAAACGCCGGTAACCGACGATACGGAAAGGAAAGCATCGGGATCTATGGTTTTAACTGTCCTCAAAAGGATACTCAAGTCCGATTTGCGGGTAAGGACCATGAGCACTTCGGTATTCTGCTGCGTGTACCATCCCTTGCCGTCAAGTACCGTCACCCCACGATGCAGATTATGCGTAATTTCTTCGGCAATCTCTGCGTACTTATGGGAAAGGATGAACAACTGAACGGACTGCCGGGAGCCGGAGATGTATAAATCCAGCACTGTGCTGTTGACCACCACCAGTATGAAACCATACACGACGGTAGTGATCTTCTCCGTCCAGGGAAGCAGCCCCCCATCGGCATCGTACGAAGGTACGAGCAAGGAAGACAGTATTATAACCACATCCATCCAGAGTATCATCCGTCCTGGAGAGACATTACGGTACTTATTGACAATCAGCGCAATAATATCAGTACCCCCGGTACTTCCCCCCTGTGAGATTGTCATGCCTATGCCTACGCCCACAAGGATACCGCCCATGATGGTGCTCATGAGCTTTCCGTTTTCAATTGCAAGCGTCCGGATTATTTCGTGGGGAATCAAGCCTTGAAGAACGTTAAGGCCTACCGAGGCCAGGATGACGGCGAATACGGTCTTGCCGCCGAATCCCTTGCCAAGCACGAACAACGCAATTATCAGCAGGACGGCATTGACAACGAAATATGTAGTACCTATTTTGATAAAGCCCTTGGTTGCATACTGGATTATTGCGGCAACACCGGATACGCCACCGCCGACAAGGTTATTCGGGATCAGGAAAAGGCTCCAGCCGGTCACATATAGAAGGATTCCCAATGCTACGAGCATGTACTCCTTTACAATAATCCAAGCGTTCTTTTTAATCTGCGCCATTTTTCTTTTTAATTGATTTAATTCCTGCTTTTATTTCATCAAAACCTTCCCCGTAAACATTGTGGGTAGGCGAAACGGACATGAAGGCCCGGGGATCTATCTCCTTTATGGCTCGGGACAGGCCCGGGAACTCCTTCTGGTTAATAAGGATGACAAGCACGTTCTTGTCGCGCTTCGTGTACCAGCCCTGGGCCTTGAGCACGGTAACGCCACGTTCCATTTTGCCGACAATGTGGTCGGCAATCTCATCATACTTGTCGGAGAACACCATCAACTGGTAAGACGACTTCTTGCCGCCCACCACGATATCTATTATCATCATGAAGGTGACGATTTCTACGAGTCCGTAGCAAGCATCTGCAAACACTTTGTCGGGGAGAAGCAGAAGCAGCGACACGACCACGAAATCCAGCACGAAGAAAGCCGTGCTCAAAGATACAGGCCAGTATTTGTTGATCATAAGGGCCACTATGTCGGTCCCTCCCGTACTGCCACCGTAGCGAATGACAAGGCCTATACCGACGGCTTCAAGGACACCGGCGATAATGGGGATCAGCAGGGTCTCGCGTACATAGAAGAACTCGCCCGGGATACAATGCATGACCGTCAGTCCGGAAACGATCTGCATGGCCAGCGATGATACGGCTATACAATAAATCGTCTTGAAACCGAAGCCTATGCCCATTGCCAGCACCGCGATCAAAATGAGCAGCACGTTTATTACGACGTATGAATACTGGGCCTGGATGACACCGGCGGTAGCATACTGGATAACGGTACAGAGACCCATCAGGCCGCCGGCCGACATGCCGTTGGGAATCATGAAGCACTCCCAGGCGATCGCAAAAACGAAACACGCCAGAGTGAGTGCCAGATACTCCCAGATGTACTTGAGAATCTTATTGTTCTTTTTCATTTTACCACCACATTGACGATACGTCCGGGCACCACGATGACCTTAACGATATTCTGTTCCCCGACATACTTGGGAGTCAGTTCGGCGGAACGCACCGCAGCTTCCACTTCCTGCACGGAAGCGCTCCTGGGCATGTCCATGGTAAAGCGCATCTTGCCGTTGAACTGCACCGGATAGGTCACATTGTCCTCGGCGGCATATGCGGGCACGAATTCAGGGAACGGCGCATCGGCCACTGTAGTGTCGTGTCCGAGCCTTTCCCAAAGTTCTTCGGAAATATGGGGCGCAAACGGACTCAGCAGCACCACCAGCGGCTCCAGGATGGCCCGTTTGCTGCACTTGAGGGCACCAAGATCATTGACGGCTATCATAAATGCGCTGATAGTGGTGTTGTAGGAGAAGTTCTCGATGTCTTCCTGCTCCTTGCCTATCAGCTTGTGCAGCACCTTCAGTTCTTCGGGCGAAGGCTGGTCGTCGTTGACAAGCCACTCGTCCTTGAAGAAGAACAGGCGCCAAAGCTTCTTGAGGAAACGGTTCACGCCGTCTATACCCTTAGTGTCCCATGGCTTGCTCTGCTCGACAGGACCGAGGAACATCTCATAAAGCCTCAAGGTATCGGCGCCATAGGTATCGCAGACCAGGTCCGGGTTGACCACATTGTACATGGACTTGCTCATCTTCTCGATGGCCCAGCCGCAGCGGTATTCGCCGTCTTCCAGCACGAACTGCGCATCGGCGAACTCGGGACGCCACTTCCTGAAAGCATCCAGGTCGAGCTTGTCGTTATAGACTATGTTCACGTCCACGTGAATCTCGGTTGTGTCGTACTTGTCCTTGAGGCCCGCGGATACGAAAGTATTGGTGCCTACAATGCGGTATACGAAATTGGAACGGCCCTGTATCATGCCCTGGTTGACCAGCTTGCGGAAAGGCTCGTCCTCGCACACATAGCCCAGGTCATAGAGGAACTTGTTCCAGAAGCGGGAGTAGATCAGGTGGCCGGTAGCGTGCTCCGTACCGCCGACATACAGGTCGACCGAACGCCAATACTTGTTTGCCTCGGGCGAGACGAGTGCCTTGTCGTTGTGCGGATCCATGTAGCGCAGGTAATATGCGCTGGAGCCGGCGAAACCGGGCATAGTGGACGTCTCGATAGGATATCCTTTGTACGTCCAGTTTTCGGCCCTGGCGAGCGGCGCTTCGCCCGTGGGTTTGTAGGAACTGATTTCCGGCAATGTAAGCGGCAGGTCCTCTTCCGCAACCGGACAAGGAATGCCGTCCTTGTAATAAATGGGGAAAGGTTCGCCCCAGTAGCGCTGGCGCGAGAAAATGGCGTCGCGCAGGCGCCAGTTGGTCTTGCGGCGTCCCAGCCCGCGCTCCTCGACATATACTTTGGCGGCTTCTATCGCCTCCTTCACCTCCATGCCGTTGAGGAATCCGGAATTGCACATACGTCCCTCCTTGGCATCGAACGACTCTTCCGAAACATCGCAGCCTTCGATAATGGGCACGATGGGAAGATTGAACTTGCGGGCAAAGGCATAGTCCCTGCTGTCATGTGCAGGCACTGCCATAATGGCACCGGTACCGTAACCGCTGAGCACATATTCCGAAATCCACACCGGGATCTTCTCCCCGGTCAGAGGATTGATGCCGTAAGCACCTGAAAAAACACCTGTTACGCTCTTGCCTCCGGCAATTCGTTCACGTTCGGTCTTTTTCTTGACTTCCTGCAGATAGGCTTCGACCTCATCCTTGCAGGCGGCGGAAGTAAGTTCGGGCACAAGTTCGCTCTCGGGAGCGAGCACCATGAAGGTCACGCCGAAAATAGTATCGACGCGGGTAGTGAAAATAGTGATGTCCTTGCGCCGTCCGTCGCACTCGGTGGCGAACACGACCTCTGTACCGTCGGAGCGGCCTATCCAGTTGCGCTGCATTTCCTTGAGCGAATCGCTCCAGTCAAGGGAATCGAGCGAGTCCAGCAGGCGCCCGGCATAAGCCGACACGCGCAGCTGCCACTGGGTCATCTTCTTCTGCTCAACGGGATAGCCTCCACGCACGGAAAGTCCGTCCTTCACCTCGTCGTTGGCCAGCACGGTGCCCAGACCCTCGCACCAGTTGACTGATGTTTCGCCCTGATAGGCAATGCGATAGCGCATCAGGATATCAGATTTCGCCTTCTCGTCGGCGGCGGCCCAGACTTCCGGAGTCACATCTTCATAACCCACCGTCTCAAACTTCCCTACCAGTTCCGAAATGGGCCGGGCTTTGCCGGCCTCGGGGTCATACCAGCTGTCGAACATCTTCAGGAAAGCCCACTGCGTCCACTTGTAATATGCGGGATCGCAAGTGCGCACTTCCCTGTCCCAGTCGTATGAAAAACCGATGCGGTCGAGCTGACTGCGGTAGCGGGCGATATTGTCCGTAGTGGTTTTCTCGGGATGCTGTCCTGTCTGGATAGCATACTGCTCCGCCGGAAGGCCGAAAGCGTCGTATCCCATGGGATGCAGCACATTGAAGCCTTTGAGGCGCTTATATCGGGAATAAATGTCACTTGCAATATATCCCAGCGGATGGCCTACGTGAAGCCCCGCACCGGAAGGATAGGGGAACATATCCAGGACATAATACTTGGGCCGGGAGGGATCCTCCACCGCCTTGAATGTCTTGCCGGCGGCCCACCTGGCCTGCCACTTGCTCTCGATCGACTTGAAATCGTATTCCATATCTAATTACTTTTTCTTTTCCAGACGGAACTCCACGTTCAGCGAAATCTCGGACTTGACTTTTTTGCCCCTGACTTTCCCGGGTTTCCAGTCGGGAGAAGCCTTGATTACCCTCAGCGCCTCTTCCTCAAGCAGAGGATGGCTGCTCTTGACCGCCTTCACGTTGGTGACGCGTCCCTTTTCGTCTATTATGAAATCTACCTGGACACGCCCCTGAATGCCCTGGGCCACGGCCTCTTTGGGGTATTTCAGATACACATACACCCATTTTTTCATGAACACGGCAGGATCCGTGCTGCCCAGGAAACTCGGTTTGACATCACATTCGTAGTAAGGCACGGCACCTGAACGTCCGGTAAGATAGAGCTCCCGGGTCGCCTCGGACGGGTCGAATTCGGGTGCGGCGCCGTTGGCAAGTTCCAC
>JAFZBM010000115.1 GCA_017561765.1 Bacteroidales bacterium
CCCATAAAACTTGGGAAAAGGGCCCCGGAGGGATATAGCTATTCTGCCGTTACTCTATTGGTCTAGATTTCCTTGCGCCAGCGGGCGAGAGGGATGTTGAGCTGGCTGCGGTATTTGGCGATGGTGCGGCGGGCTACGTTGTAGCCTCTTTCCGACATCTTGATGACGAGTTGCTCGTCCGTCAGGGGCTTCTTCTTGTCCTCGGCGTCAACGCACTCCTGGAGCGCCTTCTTGAGCTCCCTGGTCGAGACTTCCTCGCCCTCGCTGTTCTCCATACCTTCGGAGAAGAAATATTTAAGGGGGAAAATACCAAAATGGGTTTCGATGAATTTGCTGTTCACCACGCGGCTGATGGTGGAGATGTCGAATCCGGTAATCTCGGCAATATCCTTGAGCACCATGGGCTTGAGATTGCTCTCGTCGCCGTCGATGAAGTAGTCGTGCTGATAGTCGAGTATGGCCCGCATGGTCTTGCTGAGGGTGTTCTGCCGCTGCTTGAGCGCTTCCACGAACCATTTTGCCGAATCCAGTTTCTGCTTCACGAACGCGGCCGCTTCCTTCTGGGCCTTCTCGGACGACCCCTTGGCGTCCATGAGCAGCTCCGCGTACTTCTTGTTGACCCTGATCTCAGGCACGTTGAAGCGCGGCATGGTGAAATCCAGCACGCCGTCGTGCTCGTCGAGTATGAAATCGGGCACGATCTGCTGGGACTGGTCGTCATAGGAATCGTCAACCTGCCCGCCGGGAGAGGGGTTGAGCTTGACTATCTTGCCGAATGCGGCCTTAAGCTGGTCTTCGCTGATGTCCAGTTTGGAGCATATCTTCTGGAAATGCTTGTTGGAGAAGTCGGAGAAGCACTCGTCAACTATGCGGATTGCGGTTTTGACTTCTGGAGACGGCTTGAGTGTGCGCAGCTGTATCAGGAGGCATTCCTGAAGATTGCGCGCGCCCACGCCGGAGGGTTCGAAGTCCTGAACTACCTTCAGCATGCGCTCCACTTCTTCGGAAGAGGCCTCGATTCCGGCCCGGAAGGCCAGATCGTCAACCAGGGTCTCTATGTCGCGGCGGAGGTATCCGTCATCGTCGAGGCTGCCTATGATGAACGACCCGATTTCCTGCTCACGCTGCGTGAGGTTGCGGAATCCGAGCTGCCTCTGGAGGCTCTGGGTAAAGCCTTCCTTGACGGAGAAAGTGTTGTATTCGGGCCGTGGATCCTTGCCCCAGTTGTTGACTTTGAGGCGGTATGCGGGAATGTCGCCGTCTTCCTTGATGGCGTCTATTGATACATCCTTGGTCTCGGATTCACTGTCGGGGGCGGGCTCGTCGTCAAGTACGGGATTGCTTTCCAGCTCTGCGCGGACTTTCTGCTCCAGCTCCTGAATCGGCATCTGAATGAGTTTGATGGTCTGGATCTGGAGTGGCGAAAGCCGCTGCTGCTGCTTGAGTTCGAGTCCTGTCTTCAGCATCAGTTCCTGACAATAAAAGCGGTTGGAAATTCTTGCTGAATGCTTTTCAAGGCATTGGCGGCATCAGCCTTTGTAGAGTAGTTGCCCACCGTGACCTTGAAAAAAGGATTTGAGAACGAACGGGTTACTGCGACTCCGGGATGCAGTGAGCGGAATCGCGCGGCAGCCGCTTCGGACGCGGCGCGGGCGTTCTGCCCGCTGTCGAAGAAAATACGGATGCGGAAGGTCTGGTCGGCCTGCCCCGACGCCGCCTTGCGCGCGTTCTTGTCCACATGCGCGCTCATTGCGGAATGAATCTCGGGGCTCTGGTTTACCGTTATGCTCTGAGACAGCTGGTCGAATACATCGTAAACGGCGGTACTGTCTTTGGCTTCCTGCGCCCGCAGTCCGAGACTCAGGAGCAGGGGAGTAATAACTATGAGCAGTATTCTTTTCATATGCGGCCGGTCAAATCCTTAAGTTGTATGTCGGTATATTCAAAATCTTTACCCAGGCCCCCCTTGAGCGCCCCGTGATAAGACACGTCGATGGTGACGGGCTCAAGGTCGGGACTCTTGAGCAGCGTCAGCAGGGAGAACGGGTTGAAATTCTTGTCCAGCGTGCCGTGTAAGATGAGGGTATATACTTTCTCGCTGCGCGGGGCCACGGTCACGTCGTCCGCATTGAGGTAAAGGCAGGGCGTTCCGTCCATCTTCACCGTGGCGTTTATCCTGGACAGGGTGAACTGCACGGAGGGATTGTCGACGCCCACGTCGATGGTGGCGTCGAATGCCGACAGCCCCAGGGGCGTGACGGACGTGACGTCATAAGATGTTATCTTGACGTCCTTCAGCGATTTGCTGCACGAAGTGAAGCACAGTGCGGCTATCGCCATCAGTATCAGTCCAACTGCTTTTTTCATCAATATGCAAAGATAAGCAAAAACTAAATTTCCCGCAAACGGCCCTACTGCTCAACTCCGATAACGCGGTCGCGCCAGGGCTTGAACCAGTCTTTGATCATGGCGAAATCGGCGAGGGCCTCTTCACTTACGCCATGGCCGTACCAGCTGGCGTTGATTTTCTCGCCGGTATCATATTCCATGTAGATGCGGCAGGTTGTGCCTCCCTCGACCAATTCTTCATGTTGGTACCCGTCGATTTTGTAAACCTCCGCGTTTTCAAGCATCTGCTGAAGTTCACACACATCTGATTTCTTGATGTTGAACTCCCCGTTGCGCTCATCGGCGTAGTGGCAGTTCTGGAAGAGTACCACCACAATCTTGGGTTTGGTGCCCGGGTCGGCTATCATTTCGCAGTAGCTTTTTCCCAGGCCTCCGGCGCGGGTCTCGGAATAACTGCAGTAGATCAGTTTGCCCTTGGGCGCCTGTGCCATAAGGCTTCCGCAAGTACCGAACAGAGTTGCGAAAAGCAGGCAAGCGGTCAGAAGTTTAATGATACGCATAATACCGTGTTGTTATTTTACAGACGCATTCAACAATTCTCATGCCTTTTTGGCGGCCTCGTATTCGGAACGTACTTCCTCAAGCAGTTTGTCGGCCTTCGCGTAACCGTCGGCGGGCTTGTTCCAGAGCGCCGCGAGAAGCACCGCCCCCACTATTCCCATCGCAATTGCAGCGATGTAAACTCCGTTCCATCCCAGGTTGGGATTGTCGGCGATGGCACCGAACGCGGCGCCGGAAACTATGGGACTGAGGTAGCAAACAATGCCCACGATACCGTTGGCGGTAGCTGCGGCGCGCTTGGTGGCCTGGTTGGAGGCGGCTATGCCGAGCAGGGCCTGCGGTCCGTAAATGAAGAATGCGGACAGTATGAGCATCGCGATGAACAGCCAGGGGATGTCCTTGACCTGCCAGAACACGAATAGGCAGATTACCGCCAGGATGGTGCAGATCGCGCTGGTGCACTGGGCCTTGCTCTTGAAGAACTTGTCTGTGGCCCAGCCCGCGACAAGCATACCCACGATGCCTCCCACTATTTCGCAGGCGCCCACTATGGAAGCGGCAAGGGTTATGTCGAGGCCCTTGTCCTGCACCAGGATTGTGGAGCCCCAGTCAAGGATGGTGAACCGGATGACATATACAAAGAAGTCCGCAATGGCGATTATCCATATGATGGGATTCCCGAATGCCATCTTGCTGACAAACTTCTTGTAGGCAAGACGGGTGAATTCCGGATCTTCTGTCTCCGCGGGAGCATCTTCGTGCTTGTGTGCGTCCATGTCCTCGGGGTTGGGCAGACCGACTGACGCCGGTGTGTCCTTGAGCCCGAAGAATATGAGCGCCGCGCCGAACACGGCAAGGAGAGCTGGCGCCCAGAAGCACCACTGCCATGCCGAGTTCCCGAAATGGCCCAGGATTGCCCCTATCATAAGTGCGAGAAGTCCGGCTCCTATGGAGTGGGATGCATTCCAGATGGACTGCTTGGTGGCAAGTTCCGACGGCTTGATCCAGTGCGCCATGAGGCTGGAGCAGGGAGGATAGCCCATGCCCTGCAGATAGCCGTTGATCAGCCAGAGGGAGCCAAGGACATAGACAAAGCCTATCGTAGCCTTGCCTGTGGTGTCAAGCACGTTGAAAAATCCGTTCACCGCCGGAATGAAACCGATGGCTATGTTGACCATGGCCGAAAGCAGCAGTCCCAGCGCCATCATGCGCTTGCGGCTGAAACGGTCGGCCAGCATGCCGTTAACGAAGCGGGATACACCGTAGATGACTCCGTTGAGGGTGAGGAAAATACCGAGCTGCGTCTTGCTGAGACCGAGTTCTGCCTCGAGGGCCGGCATCGCTATGCTGAAATTCTTCCTTACGAAATAGAACAGGGCATAGCCTATCATCAGGATGATGAGGGTCCGCCATTGCCAGTAATTGTATTTTTTAACGGTTGCCTGATCCATGGTGTTATTTGATTACGTGAGTGATATTCTTTACTTCGCCGCCCCATCTCCATTCCAGGTCGAGCACGAAGCCGCCCTTCTCCGGCATTACATTTTCCAGCGGGAAAGAGGTGTAGAATGAGAAAGAGTCCCCGGAAGACCAGTCGTCAGTATCGGCCACCTTGTCAGTCCCCGCATTGTGCATGAGCATCAGTTTCAAGGTGTCGGACTGCATGGGAAACTCCTTTACAAGCAGGTCTACGCTGTGTTTTGAGTTGCCGTCCAAAGAAATGAAGGTGTTCATCATATTGAGGCATTTGCCCGAGAACCAGATATTGTCGATGTGCAGCGGGTCGGTTCCGAGAGAGTCGACAAGTTCCGGCGTCATGCCTGTGAACGGTTCTTTGTACAGCGGGATCTCATATTCCAGAAGGTCGGCGTAGTACGTGATTCCGTCTTCAAGCTTCTCTTTGGCATCCAGCAGCACCATAAGGCGGCTAATTCCTTTTAGATTGTCGTTAGGGCTGACGTTGTTGAAAATATAAGTTCTCCCGTCGTCACCGTTGAAGGATCCGTCTTCCTGAAGATAGCCCATAAGGGCGCTTCTGAAGAGTATGGGGTCGCCGTCCATCTTGCATCCGCACATCGCAAAGAGCATTGCAGCTAATAATAAATGCCTGATTTTCATAGTAATTTCTTTCTGGTTGGGTGACAAATAATCTGTATTTCTATATCGTCCATCTTGTAGCCGCGGAAGCGCTTACCCTTGAGCCCGGATTCCACCAGCGGGATCAGCTCGAGGTCGCCGACATCGAGAAACTCGCAATTCTTGGTGTCGAAAAGATGAACGTGCCGGCTCGGGTCCACGTCGAAGTACATCTTGCTGTCGGGACTGTAGCGCCGGGAATAAATGCCCTTGTCGGCGAGTTCGGAAAGGGTGTTGTAAATGCTTGCCCGCGAGATTTTGAGTTTTCCGTCCAGTTTTTCGAAAACCATGTCGGCGCTGGCATGCACCAATTCTATCATTGTCCTGTGGACGGCGAGCCTCTGCGGCGTGAGTTTCAGGCCAAGGTTTTTCAGCTGCCGTCGGAAGGCATCTTCGTCCTGTATCTTTTTTCTGGTAATGCGCGGCATGGGTCCTGTCAGTTTTCTTTCATGAGCGACCTGGCGTTGGCTACGGCTTCGGCCGTTATGCTCTCGCCGCTGAGAAGACGTGCAATTTCGTTCACCCGTTCTTCGCCCTCCAGAAGCTTGATTCCGGTGCTGCTGCGGCCGCTGGCCGGGTCAAAGTGCTTGCTGACAAGATAATGGGCGCTGCCCTTTGCCGCCACTTGCGGCAGATGAGTGATTGAGAACACTTGCATGTAGAGCCCCATTTCGCATATCATACGGCCCATCTTGTCCGCCACGCTGCCCGAAACTCCGCTGTCGATCTCATCGAAAATGAGCGTGGGCATACCTTTGAACCTGGCCATTATAGCCTTGAGGCTCAGCATTATGCGGGAAATCTCGCCGCCCGATGCACATTTTGCCACGTCGCTTCCGTCCCTGCCGTCGGCGGAGAACATGAAGCTCACTGAATCAGTGCCCGTGGCTCCCGGAGTGGAAGGAAGGAGTTCTACGCCGAAGCTGGCACGCTCCAGCTCAAGGAAATGCAGATGATTCTCCACCTCCCGGGCAAACGGCCCTGCGGCTGCGGCGCGGCCGGCATGAAGATTTCCGCATGCCTCGTTGTATTTCTCCTCAAGGCCCTTGATCTTGCTTTCCAGGGCATTGCATCGTTCTTCCATCTCCTCGCTGCCGCCAAGCTCTCCGGCGTAGCGCCCGCGGACTTCCAAAAGTCCTGCAATGTCGCTGCATGAATGCTTGTGCATGAGCCGGTACAGTAACGAAAGCCTTTGTTCTACAGCCTCAAGCCGCTCCGGTGAAGCTGTGCTGCGTTCCGCAGTATCTTCAATTTCCGCGAAAATGTCTTCAAGTTCAATGCGGGCCGATTCCAGCCTTTCCTTGAGCTCCTGCATGCCCGGAAGATACTTGCCCGCATGTTCCAGGGAACGCCTTGCCTCTTTCAGCAGTTCGGCCGTGCCGCTCTGCCCGCGGGGAGAAAAACATTCAAGGGCCCGTGCCAGGTCTTCGCGTATCTGCTCTGCATTGGCCAGGGCGCGCTGTTCTTCTTCAAGCTCTTCAAGCTCCCCGTCGCGGAGTGCGGCGGCCTCGAGCTCTTTGTATTGTGCCTCGTTGTAGTCTTTTCCGGCACGCAGGCTCCGCAGTTGGTCGAGTGCATCCCTGTACTCGTTCCTTGCCTGGCCAAGCTCCCTCCACAGGGCTTCGCAGTCGGATCTTTCCTTCTCGAGCGAGGCGAAGTGGTCCAGCAGCGAAAGCTGGAAGGCCTTGTCGGTCAGCAGCAGGCTGCGGTGCTGGGAATGGATGTCGAACAGGCTTCCGCTCAAGGCGGTAAGTTCCTGGAGCTGCGCTGGACAGTCGTCGATGAAACTGCGGGACCGCCCCGTGTCATATAGCACGCGGCGGATTATCCGCACGCCTTCCGGGGTGTCGAACTCGCCTTCCACTACGCAGCTCCCGGCCCCTTCACTGATAAGGGACGCGTCGGCTTTTGCACCGGCCAGGAGCCCGAGGGCACCTAGCAGTATGGACTTGCCGGCTCCGGTCTGGCCCGTAATAATCACAAGGCCCTCCGGAAAAGATACGTCCAGAGAGTCTATGAGAATGTAGTTGCGTATGTGAAGGCTGCGGAGCATGGCGACTCCGTTTATTCTGCCTTGGCGTCGGCTTTTGCGAAGCGGAAGGACAGTTCGCCGTCCTCGAATTCGGAGATGGCTACCAGGCCGGGCTTGGGCTGGCGCTCGAAGTACTTGGAGATTTCAATCTGCTCTTTGTTCTCGAAAGTCTCCTCCATGGTGTCGCGCTCGTTGCGGAATTCCTCAAGGCGCTTGTTAAGTTCTTTCTTTTCCGCCAGTGCAATCTGGTTGGCGCGCTGGGCCAGGATTACTGCGGTTTCGTAAATATTGCCCGTAGGGGCTGCGAGGTCTTTGATGTCCCTCGTGATAGTGTTGTTGGGTACTTTGTTTTCCATACTTTTATTACGAACGCCCGTGGGGCGCTAGTTTCAATATTTTTCTTTCGCCTTGTTGTACAGTTTTTCGAGTTCCTTGCGCCTGTCGGTGTCGGGGAATTCTCCGGCGTAGTTGAAGTAGTCGTCGTAGAACACCAGGAAACGCTCTTTCTGCTTTGCCGGTACGCTGAGGCTGGCATACTTGTATGAAGACATGGCGGTGTAGTAGAGGATGTCCTCCCTGTAGCGGTTGTCCGCATCGTCCTTGAGTACGTTGCGCAAGGCCACCCGCGCCGCCAGATAGTCTTCTATTTTATAATAGAGGTAAGCATTCTCGAAAGCCTTGCGGTCCAGCCTCTCGTTGAGGTCGTCCATCATGAGTGCGCATACGCTGCGGTATTCGCTGTTAGGATGGTTCATC
Organism: Bacteroidales bacterium; assembly: GCA_017561765.1. GTDB lineage: Bacteria > Bacteroidota > Bacteroidia > Bacteroidales > UBA932 > Cryptobacteroides. Next base: position 7,835 of record JAFZBM010000115.1, read on the forward strand.
AGATACTCGCTGATGGCCGTGATGGTCTTGTACGTAGGCGTCTGGTCCAGTTCATAGCGGAGGGTGCCGCGGAACAGGCAGTCGAGATGAAGGAACTCGGCCGATTCGGCAAAGGGACTGCGCGGGAAATTCTGGATGAACCGTTCGAAATTGGTCTCCGCGGTAATATAGTCCTTTGCCCTGTAGTTGCTGAGGCCCCAGTAGTATTGTACGGTGTCGTCGCGGGATGTACCGTTGGTAATCACCGACAGCGATTCGAACAGCTGGGCGGCTTTGCTGAACTTGCCCTGGTTGAAATAGTCGAAAGCGGCTGCGTACTTGGCTTCGGAATCGTTGCCTTCGAGCAGGAGCTCATAAGCGCTCTTGCAGGAAGCGAGACACAGAGCCAGGGCGATGGCAGCCGTGATTATACGTGCAAATAATTTCATCTTTTCAAGAACTTTTCGGCGTCAAGCGCTGCGCGGCAGCCGGAAGCCGCCGCGGTGATGGCCTGACGGTAACGCGGATCCTGTACGTCTCCGGCGGCGAAAACGCCTTCCACGTTGGTAGCTGAACTGCGCCCGTCCGTAATTATGTATCCGGCCTCGTCCGTCTTTATCCAGGTCGTAAAGAGATCCGACTGGGGATGATGGCCGATTGCCAGGAAGAAACCGTCGACCGCTATGTCGAACAGCTCTCCGCCCTTCCGCTCGAGACGGACTCCGGTAACTCCCGAAGAATCGCCCAGCACTTCGCGGGTATTGCAATTCCAGAGTATTTCGATGTTCGGAGTGTTCGCGACCCTCTCCTGCATCGCGGCGGAGGCCCGCAGAACGTCGCGACGCACTATCATGTAAACCTTGTTGCACAGGCCGGCGAGGTAAGTCGCCTCTTCACATGCAGTATCGCCTCCGCCAACCACGGCAACGTCCTTGCGGCGGTAGAAGAATCCGTCGCAAGTCGCACACGCCGACACTCCCAGTCCGCGGAATTTCTGCTCCGAAGGCAGACCGAGGTATTTTGCGGTGGCTCCCGTGGCTATGATAAGCGTTTCGGCCTCAATCTCGGTGCACCCGTCAACCGTAATTTTGAAAGGACGTTGCGACAGGTCCGCGGCACTGACGGCGCCGCTGCGGATATCGGCACCAAGGCGCACGGCCTGGCTGCGCATGTCGGCCATCAATGAGTTTGCGTCCACTCCGTCGGGGAAGCCGGGGAAGTTTTCCACCACTGTAGTCGTGGTAAGTTGTCCGCCCGGTTCAAGACCTTCGTACAGGACGGGAGAGATGGCGGCGCGGGCAGCGTAGATGGCTGCCGTATAGCCGGCGGGCCCGCCTCCAATTATGAGGCATCTGACTTTTTCCATTTTATCGGACTAAAGAAATGGTGTTGTTGGTGTTGTAGAGCAGCCGGCGCACTGCAGTGTTGGTCTTGCCGCTTTCGTCGAACTTGAAATCGGTCTGTAGGCCCTTCCAGTTCCTGGATGTCAGGATATCGGCCGAAATTGAAGAATTCTCGGCCAGGATGGTGCCGAAGTAATTCATAAGGTCGTAGCCCTGGTACACCCACTGGCCGGGATCACCCTTGAACAATGCTTTGTACTGCTGGTCAAAACGCTTGACTTTGGCGTCGCCGGGATCGGCGTAATAAGTGGCTGCGATGTGGGCCGATGCGGCATGCAGGCTCTCCACCTCAAGGTCGCCCAGGGAGCGGATACGGGATGTGCTGTACACCGCGTTGCGGGAACCGCGTATGTTCATAAGCGCTATTTCCCTCACCACGGAGCTGCAGAACTCATCTTTTTCCGACGCCACTATGAAGCGGCATGTGCCTTTGGCCCGGCCTTCGAAAGAGGACGGGGTGGAAGAGATATCATAAGGGATGCCGGATTCGCCGAGCTTGAGCGCCATGCGCGAGGTCATTTCGCCGTCCCTCTCGTCGGCGCTCTGGAGCAGCACGATTATATCGCCGCCGCGCCTGTCGGAACCGACCCAGCGAACCAGTTCGTCTACCTGCGCCTCCCATCCCGACGGGGCCTGGATGACATTGTTCCTGTCGGTCAGGTCGGCGACTTTGGGATCAAGGGGCGAAACAATGTACTTGCCCTTGGCGCGGGGCAGGATGCGCTGTACGTCCTCATAGCTCACGGGACCTATGATGAGGTCGCTGTTTTCCAGGTCGCTTATGTTGGGCATGCCCACCGTGGAATCATAAACCGACAGTTGAATTGGCTTCTCGCTGGTGGACAAAGAGTTTGCAGCCATGAGCACCCCGCTGTAGAAGTCGAGGAAGTTGCTGTTGGGCGTGCCTGTGCTCTTGAGGGGCAGTATCAGCGATACCCTGGCGGCGGGAATTTCTTCAGGGATAACAACTTCACCTTCGTGCCCGAGGGGAACGAATACATTGTCGGAAGTCTTTGCCGAAGTGCTGTCCTTGGCATGTCGCCCGCCCGGGAAAAGATACCACTGGGCCGAAGCCGCCACGGGCAGCATCAGCAGAAAGGCCAGTGTGATTAGCAGATATCGTTTCATAATGATTCCTTAAACAGTAGCAGTTCCTTGCAGAATCCGGACCAAGACAGGCGGCTGCGCTCGCCGAGTATGTGTTTTATGCAGTTTTCCCGCAGTCCGGGTTCATTGAAAAATCTGAGAATTCCATCCCTGACGGCCTCCGGAGTGGGACTGTCCACCACTATTCCGGTGCCCTTGCCTTCCACCGCAGTCCGCAGGGATCCGGTGTCGGTAACTATCATCGGCACCTCGAAATGGCAGGCAACGGCGTTCACTCCGCTCTGGGTCGCGCTCCGGTAGGGAAGAACGGTCACGTCGGATGCGGAGAAAAACCATTTGACTTCTGGGTCGGGGATGTAATTGTTGAAGAGAAATATCCTGTCCCTGGCCGGACTGCCGTCTATGGCTTTCTGATATTCGCCGAAGTCCCCGTAGGGTTCTCCGGCAATAATGAGACGGTAGTCGGAAGGCAGGGATCCGAAGGCGTCGATCAGTATGTCGAGCCCCTTGTAGCGCCGTATGAGTCCGAAAAACAATATGTTCTTGCCGCCGCCCTCGATGCCCAGATGCCGCTCTGCCTCGCTGCGGGGCACCTTCTCGCCGAAATTGGTGTAAAGAGGGTGGGGAAGTACCTTGCAAGGCTTGCCGGGGGCTATGGCATGCAGGTCGGATGCCACCTCGTCGCTGAGGGTGATGCAGCCGTCGACGCCACCCAGGAACCATTTGGTGAGGGGCTTGTCGAAAAAATGACGCTCATGGGGAATGACATTGTCCATGATGGCGATCACCTTGCAGTCCGGTCCGGTATGCCTGGCCACGCTGCCAAGGGAGGGCGCGAACCACGACATCCAGTAGCGCAGGACCAGAAGGTCGGCGCCCCATTCGCGTACCGCCCGGGCCGTCTTGCTCCAGGTGAACGGGTTGACGGTGCTCAGGACGGGCTCGGCATCCACTTTAACGGCACTGTCCCCCGGACCGACATATTGAGTCTTTCCGGGGAACAGGAAATCGGGATATTGTGTAGTAAAATTAAAAGCTTTGGCAGCGCCTTCCCGGCTCAGTCCTTCAAGCAGGCTTGCGTTGAACTGGGCAATCCCTCCTCTGAAGGGATAGAAACTGGAAAGGACGGCCGTTCTCAAGGGATTAGTCTTTATCCTCGGCCTTGCTCTTCACGTAGGCCGCGTTGAGTCCCTCGAGCACCGCGTCGGTGATGTCGAGCGAAGGGTCGGCAGTAACCACGGGAGCTGGCATGATGTCACCCTGGGTGGTGAGAATCATGGCATAGCCCTTCTCGGCGTTGAATTCGTCGATGAAAGTCTTGATGGCGTCGGCTATCTGGTTCATCATGACCTGCTGCTCTTCGGCAATTTCCTGCTGCTTCTGGGCCGCATACTGCTGGAAGCTGTTCTGCTGCTCCTGGAGCTTCTTGCTCTGGATTTCCGCCACGGACTGGGTCATGAGGCCTTTGTTGATCTTGTCCTGGAAAGTCTTGATATCCTTTTCAAGCTTGGTGCCTCTGCGGTTTACTTCCTGGTTTATGCTGTTTATCTTGGTTTCCGCCACGCTGCGGAGGTCGTTGGCCATATCGTACTCGTTGAGCACCCTGTCAAGGTCGAAGAATACTATCGAACCGGCCACTGCCGTTGAATCGGCGTCTGATTTGGCGGTATTTCCGCTGGTCTGGTTGCAGCTGGTGAGAGCTGAAGAGAAAAGGGCGGCGGCCCCTGTGATGGCGATGATGCCGAGGATGATTTTTTTCATTTTTATCTGTGTGTTTTCTTATGTTGCAAAATGCAAATTTAACTATTTTTTCCGAATCTCTGCCAGATATGCCTGGATTGTACGCTCCAGCCCCATGTAGAGGGCATCGCTTATAACCGCATGGCCTATCGAGACTTCGTCGGTCCATGGAATCGTGTGCAGGAAGAAGGCCAGATTGTCCAGGTTGAGGTCGTGTCCCGCATTAAGCCCCAGTCCGCATTCCCTGGCGGCGACGGCGGCTTTGACATAGGGCGCCACGGCCTTCTCGGGCCAGGATGCGAAGTCCGCGGCATACCCGGCGGTGTAAAGTTCCACCCTGTCGGCACCGCACAAGGCCGCTCCCCGGACCATCTCCGGGTCGGGATCCACAAAAATGGACACCCTGATGCCCAGGGCCTTGAATCCGCTGCATATTCCGCTGAGGAATTCGCGGTTGCGCACGGTGTCCCATCCGGCATCGGAAGTGAGGGCGTCGGGGGCGTCGGGGACCAGGGTTACCTGATGCGGCAGCACCCGGTTTACCAAATCGCGGAATTCCGGAATGGGATTCCCTTCGATGTTGAATTCGGTTTTAATAAGCGGACGGATGGCCAGGACGTCCGAATAACGTATATGGCGCTGGTCGGGCCTTGGATGTACCGTGATGCCCTGCGCACCGAAGCGCTCGCAGTCCACGGCGGCTTTGGTGACATCGGGCAGATTGCCTCCGCGGGCGTTGCGCAATGTGGCTATCTTGTTTATGTTAACGCTAAGTCTTGTCATAGATTGCAAAAATATAAATTAATATCCGAAAAGTAGAAATAATGTGCTAAATTTGAACCCTGAAATGAAGTTTGCTTATTTTTTGAAGGACAGGCGCCTGGAACTGGACGAAAGGGTGCTCGGGTTGCTGGCCGACCTGGGAGCCGCCGGCTTCGACGTTTATCCTGTCCGCGATACTGAAGATATATGTGAAGGCACCGAGATGCTGCTCAGCTTCGGGGGTGACGGCACATTCCTTTCCGCCGCCGCCCTTGCGCTGGATGCGTCCCTGCCCATCCTGGGAGTAAATTTCGGCCGCCTCGGATTCTTGTCCGAGAACAAGCCCGAGAGCGTGGCCGACGCCCTTGCCCGCAAGGATTATTCCATACAGATGCGCGGCCTTGTGGAGGTGAGCGGCTTGAGCGGCGGGGACGGCCCGCAGCTGGCGCTCAACGAGATATGCGTGCTCCGTGAAGGCCCGGCCATGCTCGGGGTCGATGTGGAGGTGGATTCGCTTCCGCTGCCCACTTACTGGGCCGACGGACTGCTGGTTGCAACGAGTTCCGGATCCACTGCCTACTCCCTGAGCGCCGGAGGCCCCATCTGCCTGCCGGATGCCAGGGTGTTGATTATCACCCCGATAGCGCCCCACAACCTCAATGTGCGCCCCCTGGTGGTCCCCGACAGCTCCGACATACGCATACGCTTCCGCTCCAGGGATTCCCAGGTGCGCCTTACCGTCGACAACCGCAATTATGATGTCCCTTCGGATTCCGAACTGAAGATACGTGCCGTGCCCGGCGCCCTCAAGAGGGTGGTGCTCGGCGGATCGAACTTCATCGGCGCCCTCAAGGCAAGGCTGCTCTGGGGCGGGGACATCCGTAACCAGAGTGAATAAAATATGAATGCACCTGAAAGAGTTCCCATACACGTAAGTTTCATAATGGACGGCAACGGCCGTTGGGCAAAAGCGCGCGGGAAGGACCGCATATTCGGCCATTTCGAGGGAGTCGAGAGCGTGAGGGCCGTGCTCGAAGCCAGTGTCGAATGGGGCGTGAAGTACGCATCATTCTTCGCTTTCTCCGAAGAAAACTGGGGACGCCCGCAGGAGGAGGTGCTCGGCCTCATGGACCTTATGATGCGCTCCATGAAAAACGAACTGCAGACCTTCCTCGACAACCGTATCCGTTTCCGCGTGCTGGGCGATTTCAGCCGTCTCACCCCAGGCCTTCGCGAGGCTATACGGAACATGGAGGAAACGACTGCGCATTGCGACAAGATGACCATGATTATCTTCTTGAGCTACAGCGGCAAGTGGGATCTGCGCCAGGCAGCCCGCCGCATGGCTGAAGAGGGCGGCGGCGATCTGGGCGACTATCTGGTTACCGCAGGCATACCCGACCCCGACCTGCTGATACGCACTTCGGGAGAACAGCGTATCAGCAATTACATGCTCTGGCAGCTCGCCTACACCGAATTTGTGTTCACCGATACACTTTGGCCTGATTTTAGAAAGGAACAGTATCTCGATGCGCTGCGGGAATATGCTTCCCGGGACAGACGTTTCGGAAAAGTCAAATAATTCCGTATATTTGCGCATTTATCGGAAAAAGAGAAGATGAGATACAAATATATTGTTGTCCTGATGTCGGTTCTGTTCTCTTGCCTGGCTCTCAGGGCCCAGGATGGAACGGTGGAGATAGATTACAACCACCCCCGGAAGTATTTCGTGGGCGGTGTGTCCGTGGAGGGCAACAGCTATTTCAGTTCACAGCAGATTATACAGCTTACTGGCATGCAGAAGGGCATGGAGCTTACGATTCCCGGAGAAGATGTGTCCGGAATCGTCCGCAGGCTCTGGCTCCAGCGCTATTTCGAAGATGTATCCCTCAACATAGACCATCTTGGCGAAACTCCCGACACGGCGTATATCAAAATCGTCATCAAAGAGCGCCCCAGGGTGTCCCGCTGGTCTTTCTCGGGTATAAAGTCTGGAGACAAGAAGGAACTTCAGGACCGTCTGAACCTGAGGCGCGGCGGCGAATTCTCCGAGTATGTCGAAAAGACTTCGTCCGACATTATCAAGCGCTACTATGCTGAAAAAGGCTTCCTGAACGCCACCGTCAACGCCGAGGTTCAGACCGATTCCATCGTGAAGAACGCCATACGCGTCAACTTCAATGTCGACAGGGGAGAGCGCGTGCGCATAAAGGACATCAATTTCATAGGCAACGAGCATGTGAAAGACTTCAAGCTTGCCCGTTCCATGAAGAAGACGAAGTCCAACAAGATATACAACTTCTTCAGCAGCAAGAAGTTCAACGAGAAGGAGTACCTCAATGACAAGAAGGCCGTGCTGAGCGCTTTCAACGAGGCCGGCTACCGCGATGCCCGTCTTGTGCGCGACTCCGTATATTACATCGAGCCCAAGCGCCTGGCTATAGACCTGGAGTTCGAAGAGGGGAACAAATATTATTTCCGCGATATCACCTGGACAGGAAACTCGGTGTATCCGTCGGAGGCCCTGAATCAAGTGCTGCAGGTTTCCAAAGGGGACGTGTATGATGTGGTTACTATGGATAAGCGCCTCCATGGCGGCGGCAAGCAGACGGAAATGGACATTTCCAAGCTTTACCGCGACAACGGCTATCTTTTCTTCAACATAACGCCGGTGGAGACCAATATCCAGAATGACTCGGTGGACGTGGAGCTCCGCATCTCCGAGGGCAAGCAGGCAACTCTGAACAACATAATAATCAACGGTAACGACCTCACCAGCGAAAAGGTGGTGCGCCGCCAGATTTTCACCCGTCCCGGTTATTTGTTCCGGCAGTCCGATTTCGAACGCTCCATACGTGAAATCGCCTCTCTGGGCCAGTTCGACCCGGAAGCGATTTCCGACCCGGCCAAAGGCTGGTCTATCATTCCGAACCAGATGAACAATACGGTGGATATCGTTTACAATGTGACCGAAAAGCCATCCAGCCAGCTGGAACTCTCCGGCGGATGGGGCGCAGGCACATTCGTGGCCACCGTAGGCGTGAGCTTCAACAACTTCTCCACCCGGCGCATGTTCGACAAGGGCGCATGGAGGCCGGTGCCTCTGGGAGACGCCCAGAACCTGGCGTTCCGCTTCCAGACCAACGGACAGTACTACACCGCCCTCACCGCCAGCTTCGTGGAGCCCTGGCTCTTCGGCAAGAAGCCTACGTCGCTCAACCTCTCAGGGTACTACACCCGTTACACCAATTCCAATCTGTGGCTCGGAATCCTGAGCAATGAAAAACAGATGGAAGTTTTCGGCGTGTCCGCATCCCTCGGAAACCGTCTCAAGTGGCCCGACAATTACTTCGTGCTCTACAACGGCCTGAGCTGGCAGACATACAGGCTCAAGAACTGGGACGGCGGCTATTTCATATTCGACAACGGTGTTTCCCACAACATCAGCTATACCGTCAACCTGTTGAGGAACTCCACCGACCAGCAGATCTATCCGCGTACCGGTTCGGACTTCTCGCTGTCCCTGTCGCTCACTCCGCCATTCTCGCTCCTGCGTAATTTCGATTATGACCTGGCCGGCAACAGGATTACCGAACGTGACGGAAAAGCCATCGGCTGGAATGACGTCCAATATAACAACTGGTCGGTCGAGCAGCGCTACAAATGGATAGAGTACCACAAGTGGAAATTCTCCGCCGCCACCTATACCAAACTTATTGGCGACCTTGTACTCATGACACGCGCCCAGTTCGGATATCTGGGCTATTACAACCGTAACTGGGGATATTCGCCGTTCGAAGGCTTCGTGGTCGGCGGCGACGGAATGTCCGGTTACTACTCTTACGGTACGGAAGTTATCGCAATGCGCGGTTATACCAACGGCAGTCTGACTCCGTATCTGCCCACCCAATACAACTCAAGCCGTTCCGCGTATGCGGGTAACGTGTACGACAAGTTCACCGTGGAGTTGCGCTATCCCGTTATCCTTCAGCCGTCTTCCACAATCTTCGTCCTGGGCTTCCTGGAGGGAGGAAACTGCTGGAGCGACATAAAGGACTTCAATCCTTTCCAGATCAAACGCAGCGCCGGCGTCGGCGTACGTATTTTCCTGCCTATGATAGGTCTGTTGGGTGTTGACTGGGGCTACGGCTTCGACGCAAACGACAGTACCGGAGGCAGCCAGTTCCACTTCGTTATAGGACAACAATTTTAAATTTTTTGATATGAAAAAAGTTATTTTGCTTGCCGCATTGGCAATGATGAGCGTAGCGGCTCTCGCACAGCAGAAGTTCGCTTATGTCAATTTCACCGAACTGGTGCAGTTGATGCCCGAGGCGGACCAGGCACGCGCGACTATAGATGCTTCCACAAAGGAGGCAAGTGAGACTTATCAGGCTATGGCCGATGAGTGGAATACCAAATATCAGCAGTATCAGCAGAAGGCCTCCACCTGGACTCCGGCTATACGCGAGACCAAGGAGAAGGAGCTCACCGACATGCAGCAGAGGATCCAGGAATTCAACCAGACCGTACAGGCCGAACTCCAGCAACAGCAGCAGCAGCTCATGGCCCCTCTGTACAAGAAGGCCCAGGAGACAGTAGAGAAGCTGGCCAAGGACGGCGGTTATGTGTTCGTGATCGACCAGAGTACGGCACTCTACATCGATCCCGCCCAGGCTGACGACCTTACCAAGCCCGCTCGCAAGATACTCGGCATCCCCGATGACCGTACCATGGAGTCGCTCCAGAAAGAACTGCAGGCACAGGCGCAGGCTCTGGCCGAGCAGCAGTAGCAGCAAACCAATTTCCAACCACTTTTATAACACTTTATGAACACAAATGAAATTCTGGCCAGACTCCGGGCCAAGTATCCTGGGGAGAATGAGTATCTCCAGGCTGTACAGGAGGTTTTGGAATCAGTAGAGGATGTGTACAATCAGCATCCCGAATTCGAGAAGGCGAAAATTGTCGAAAGGATGGTCGAACCGGACCGTATCTTTACGTTCCGCGTGACCTGGGTTGACGATGCCGGTCAGGTGCAGACCAACACCGGTTATCGCGTCCAGTTCAACAGCGCCATCGGCCCCTACAAGGGCGGACTGCGCTTCCACAAGGCCGTGACCCCTTCTATGCTCAAGTTCCTCGGCTTCGAGCAGACCTTCAAGAATGCCCTCACCACTCTTCCGATGGGTGGAGCAAAGGGCGGCTCGGATTTCGACCCGGTAGGCAAGAGCAACGATGAGATTATGCGCTTCTGCCAGGCATTCATGCTCGAACTCTGGCAGTGCATCGGCCCCGATCAGGATATTCCCGCTGGTGATGTGGGCGTAGGAGGCCGCGAAATCGGTTATCTGTACGGCATGTACAAGAAACTGGCCCGCCAGTACAACACCGGCGTGCTTACCGGCAAGGGCGGCACCTGGGGCGGCAGCATCCTTCGTCCCGAGGCAACCGGCTTCGGCGCTCTCTATTTCACCCAGCACCTTCTGGAGAAGGCCGGCAAGGATATCAAGGACAAGAAGATTGCCCTTTCCGGCTTCGGCAACGTGGCCTGGGGCGCAGCTACCAAGGCAACCGAACTCGGCGCCAAGGTCGTGGCCATTTCCGGCCCCGACGGCGTCTGCCACATCCCCGAAGGCATAACCAAGGAGATGATCGACTATATGCTCGTCATGCGTGCATCCAACCGCAACAAGGTTGAGGACATGGCCGTAAAATTCCCCGGCAAGGCGTTCTTCACCGCCGGCAAGAAGGCGTGGAGCATTCCCGTGGATATAGCACTGCCTTGCGCATTCCAGAATGAGCTTTCCGAGGACGATGCCAAGGAGCTTGTAGCCAACGGCTGCTGGTGCTGCTGCGAGGTGTCCAACATGGGATGCCAGCCCGGCGCTATCCACTACTTCCAGGACAACGGTATCTATTTCGCTCCCGGAAAGGCTGTCAACGCCGGCGGCGTGGCCACTTCCGGTCTGGAAATGACCCAGAATGCAGAGCATATCTCCTGGGACGCCCAGGAAGTGGACGACAAACTTCATTTCATCATGAAGTCCATCCACGAGCAGTGTGTCAAGTTCGGCACCAGGCCCGACGGCACCGTCGACTATGTGAAGGGCGCAAACATCGCGGGCTTCATGAAAGTTGCCACCGCAATGCTCGAGCAGGGAACCATTTAATAAAACGGAATACCATTCAAACAAAAAAGAGCCTCGAAAATATTTCGAGGCTCTTGATTTTATTGCTCTTCCTGAAGACGGAGGTGCTGCACGTAGATTGCCTTCTGCTTGGCAATACGCTTCTTCACTGAAGGCTTCTCGAAGTTCTTGCGGGACCTCATCTCGCGGACGGCACCCGTCTTTTCGAACTTGCGCTTGAATTTCTTAAGAGCGCGCTCGATGTTTTCGCCTTCTTTTACCGGTACTATGATCATTCTTTTATCACCCCCTTTTTTCTTTTTGGACGGCAAAGATAAATATTTTTTTTATATTTGTACTTCTGTGAAACAAAAAATTATGAAAAGATTAATAATCATGGCTCTGGTTGCGCTCACGGCCCTTTCCGCCGGAGCGACCGTACCTCACCGCTCAAGGATTCCCGACATACCGGGGTACATAACCCTTAAGGGTGACTTTCATATTCATACGAATTTCAGCGACGCGCAGGTGTGGCCGGTAACTAGGGTTGACGAAGCGGACCTGGACGGTCTTGACTTCATCTCCATCACCGACCATCTGGAGACTCACCACCAGCACATGATTAAGGATTACAAGGCTGACGCGAACCGGAACTCTTCTTACGAACTTGCCGCAAAGACCGCAAAGAAGTACGGCATACTTGTAATCCACGGCGCGGAACTGACCCGCGGCACCAGAATATTCCCCGGCCATTTCAACACCCATTTCATTTCTGACGGTGATGCAATATGCAATGCCGCCGAAGCTCATGACGGAAAATACGGGAGCGACGAGTTCCGCCAGGAGGAAGAGGCCATAAAGGCCGGTCTGGCCGAGGCCAAGAAGCAGGGCGCTTTTGTTACATGGAACCATCCCGACTGGGAGCAGCAGGCCCCCAACGAGACCAAGTGGTGGCCTATCCATACCGAACTCTGGAATGCCGGCATGATAGACGGAATAGAAATCTACAATCAGTTCTCCGGATTTGACCCTGAGGCTTTCCACTGGGCGATGGAGAAGGACCTGACCATCACCACCGGCACCGACGCCCACAAGGCGATGTTCCAGTGGGTCGATTATGAGAAAGGGGAGTATCGCCCCATGACCCTGGTATTTGCCAGGGAGCGTTCCCTGAAGGGCATACGCGAGGCTCTTGACGCCCGCCGCACAGCAGCCGTGGCCGACGGTTGCGTCTATGGAAAGGAAGAATGGATCAAGCCCCTTCTGGCAGCCTGCGTTGAAATTTCCGATGTCAAGTTCTCCGAAAAGAAAATGACCTGCACTGTACGCAATAACAGCACTATACCCGTGATTCTCTCCAAGGCTCCCGGCAGCGAAATGGTGGTTTACTCCCGTCAGCTGCGGCTCAACGAGGGCGAGGATATTTCATTTACGGTGAACGGAATAGACAGCCGCAAACCCTGGAACGTCTATGAATTCGACGTTAATTTCTATGTTATCAACTGGCTGACCGACGCCGACACTCCGCTCAAGGTTTCGCTTCACTACAGCGTGCCCGACAAATACAGGAAATAACCAAACTTCATTATAAGTTATGATTAAAAAATCCATCCCCGGAGCTTATCAAGCTCCCAATTGTGAACCCGGAGGTATCCTCATTGAGGATCTCCTCTGCCAAAGCCCTTCGGGCATGACCGAGACGTTTGGCGAAACTGAAGACTTTACCTGGTAAAACATGCGCCTTATGAGAAAGTCTTTTGTTTTCGCAGCTCTCGTGCTGGCTGCCGCGGTTTCCTGCACCAAGGAAATCGCCAATGAAGAAGTCCTCGCACCCAAGCAGGGCTATGTAGAGATTACTCTTTCCGCTAAATGCGATGTAGATTCCAAGGCTTCTCTGAACGGCAAGCAGGTCGTGTGGGAAGTGGGTGAGGAAGTGGCCGTTTTCCCCGGCACCGCTACTTCTCCCGAGAAGTTCACTGTCAAGACTGTTGACGGTGCCAGCGTTACCATCACAGGTTCAGTACCCGAGGGAACTACAACCCTTGTCGCCGCTTATCCTTACAAGAATGTTGTTTCTTGCAGCGGCGGGGTGGTGAAGATGAAGATCGCCGATCAGACTGTTTCCGGTTCCGCCATCGTTGCGCCGGATGCTCTGTCTTCCGTCGCTTATTTCGCCAGCATCGATGCAACCCCCACCTTCAGCAATACCGTTGCCCTGATTTCCTTCAAGGTGGCAGAAGAGGGTGTTACCAAGGTTACACTTGCCCCCGTTACCGGTAATTTCGGCGGTAACGTTGATGTGACAGTGGGTGCCGAAGCTGCGCCTACGGTATCGGCAGGTGACGCCCCGGCTGTGTCCGTGACTTGTGAGGCTGGGTTTGCAGCCGGTACGGAATATTTTGCCGCCGTTGCTCCCGGTGACTTTACAGGCCTTTCCGTAACTTCTCTCAAGGCCGGCAAGAACGGCACCAAGACCAGCGAGAAGGGAGCTTCCCTGAACCGCAACGGAGTTCTCGCCTTGGGCGATGTCACAACCGGAGCCTCCTGGAAATACGGTGTCATCACCAATGCTGACGAACTTGCGGCATTCCTTGCCGAGGCTGCAGACTATGTTGAGGGAGACGAGGTAGAGCTTGGCAACGATATCGACTGTTCCGGCAAGACCATAGTGCCCGCGGCATCATTTGTCGGTGTCTTCGACGGCAAGAATTTCTCAATCAAAAACTGGACAGCCAGCAACGCCCTGTTTGCCACCAATAACGGAACCATTCAGAACATTGTCATTGACAAGACTTGTTCCATCAACTGGACTGAAGAGATTCCGGATATGACCGGTGTTGCATTTATAGTGTCAAAGAACAACGGTACCGTTAAGAATTGCTCCGTTGCTGGAGATATTACCGTTAAAACAGATACTGCCGGCCGTATTTATTGCGCCGGTGTGGTTGGTGAATCTCCCAAGGGCCTGGTGGACGGCTGTAAATTCTCCGGATCCATTAATGTTGAACTTAGCGGGACTTCCGCTTCCTGCAGCGCTATCGCAGGTGTCGCGGGACGTGTCGGTCATGCCGATATGGCAGATAAGGTGATTGTCGACAATTGCGAGAATACCGGTTCAATCAAGTTCAAGTTCAGCGGTGCAAGCGGAGCCATGAAGAAGTTCGGTATCGGCGGAGTTGTCGGCCAGACCCCTTCTGTCGCAAATGCCCCTACCAATCATGGTATTATCCAGAACTGTATTAACCGTGGCGATGTAGAATGGCAGTATCCTGAGGGCGGCTCCGGCAGTTATCCTGCTCTCGGCGGTGTTGTAGGTATTGTGGAAGGCCAGCTAAAGTCCAGTGTGAATTATGGCAAAATTACTTTCATCGGCAATAAATATAATGTTGCTGTTACTGATGCAAGTATTGGTGGCGTAGCGGGTTATGTTACTCTTGGCGCATCCGGCTGCCATAACCACGGCGAAATTGTTATCGATTCCGCTATCGCAGGTGGAACGTCGATGGCTCAGAGCGGTGGTAATACAGACTGGAGTTCTTTCGGAGGAGTCTTCGGTAATGCCGGTCCATATGCTGCAAATAACACTAACTGCGCAGACCAGGGTATTCTGGTCGAGAACTGCAGCAACGACGCCAACTTTACCCTCAAGTGTTATATGGTTACTTCCGGAGGTCCCCAAATGTGCTTCGGCGGTGTCATTGGTGTTTCTACAGCCAATATGAAGGGCTGTGAGAACAAGGGTAACATTGTATTCGAAACCCAGACCAAGACCATGAACGCCGGCGGTATTGTGGGCTTCCTTGCAGCAGACATGGAGAATTGTACCAACAGTGGAAGCGTTACCCTGAACGGCGCTGCGGCCCACCATACGGCAGTTGACACTAAAAACGGAAAGGCAATAACTGTTCAGGCATATTTCGGAGGAATATTCGGAATGGCCACCACGGGTTCCATTATCAAGACAGTCAAGAATACCGGCGCTGTGACTCTGGAGAATCTTTACAACTGCGGCGATCCTGCAAACACGACGTATAATATCCTTTCTTATGTCGGTGGTATCAACGGAAGTTACAAGGGCGGGATTGTCATTACCGATGCCGAGAATACCGGTACCATCACAAACAATGCCGATATTCCTGTCTGCCTGGGAGGCCTTTCCGGTGCATTCAACGGCACAATGACAAACGGCAAGAACAGCGGCCAGGTGGTCAATACAAGCAGCTGGTGCTCCACCGTTGACGGCAAGCAGCCCGAGGTCGGTGGAGTTGCCGGTTACGCCAATGCCACTTTCACTAACTGCGAGAATACCGGTTCTCTTACCAATGGGCCTGAAGATGGCGCCATTGGCGGTCTGGTCGGAAGTCATGGTGAGTATACCAAGGCAGTTTATGAGTGGGCTGGCTGTAAAGTTAACTGCAGCATTTCAGGAAACGCTGTAGCAGGTTCAGTTCTTGGCAAGTTCCGTTATGCTCCTACCAATGCTGAGGCGCCCACGGTAATTAACCTTGGTTCTGCATCCAGTGCATTCACCATCGATGGAGCAATCGCTTCCAAGCCTCTTGTCGGTAATATTAAGGGCCATACCGTCGTTCCTGTCAATGTAGTGGTGAACGGCGTCCCCATGGTTTCGTTCTCCGAAGACCTTGAAAACAATAAGTTTACCTATGCGGGGAAGGAGTATCCTATTGTAAAGATGAAAGATGGGCGCTGGTGGATGGCCAAGAACCTTGCATATCTGCCTGCAGGTATGACCCCCGCCACTGACCTTACCGCTGTTACCGCCGGCGTGTTTGCGCCCATTAGGGTCAAGGCCGACCAGACCGGTGCTGAATTCACTACTGACGAGGCTGTGATTTCATCCAACGGCTACCTTTATCAGGCGGAGGTGGCGCTTGGCCTCAAGGTCGGCGACATCACAACTGTCGCACAGGCCAAGGCTCTTGAGAAGGCCCAGGGTATCTGCCCTCCCGGCTGGCATGTGCCCGGTCAGGATGAGATTCTTGCCTTGGTTGGTGTCAGCGCGGGAGCAACTACCAATACCTCAGCGCCTTATTATGATGGTTCAAAAGGCTCTTTGGCCTTACTGAACGCTGACGGGTTCGGGATGGATGCTTATGGATTTGTTTCTATACAGGATAATACGAAAACCTCAGGAACCTTAATTGGATGGGTTAAAGCATATCCTGACAAACTGACTTCGAGTATGTTCTGCGGTTCCACTCAATTCAACACAGTTACATATAATGTATCCGGCGATGAAACAAGCGGACTTAAGAATATTCAGTTTGCAGGCTTCATGCCTATGACCAACAAAGCCACAGAAGCTGAATACTCCTGTAGTGGCTCAAATGTCAGCTATCGTATCGCAGGCCCTCTGCGCTGCATCCGCGACGCTGAATAAACAGAGCCTTGATTGACTTCATCGGGGATGGCAAGGAGCATCTTTGCCATCCCTTTTTTATATCTTAAAATAATATTTAGTCACCCAGTATTCGAACAGGGGGTCGATTATATGGGGAATATCCTCCTCGTCGAAGGTGAGGATTTCCTTCTTGCAGAGTGCGTCCTTCAGGCGGCGCACGTTGGCAGAAGAGTTAAGTGCGTAGCGGTGAATGACTTCGGCGCTGCTGAACTTGGTGTGACCGTCCACCACCGCCCTCAGCAGGTTGACCTGGAAAGTGGTAAGGTCGCTCATCATGGACTTGAACCGGGGCTCATGAATGGCGAGTAGTTCAGATAGTGCTTCCATAAGAACCGGTTCTGTCATATATCCCTTTGAGAGGGAGTCGCAGATGGCGGCGAATGTGTTGATATAGAATATGTTGTTCTTGAACCTCTGGCATACGCCGAGCATCAGGTTGCGCTCTACCACCTTCCCGCTTGACAGGAAGCCGCGGTTGACCGATTCCACTATGTCCTTTGCATCTATTTCGCCCAGCGCCAGCCTTTCCGCCTGCCGGTAGAAGTACTTGTGGTGCTCGAAAATCTCCTTCATGGCATTGACCTGCGAACCGTACAGGACGTAGCAGGCGGCGGCGCGGTCTTCGGGGGTTCGGGCCTTGAACGTATCCTGCAGCAGGCGGCACAGTTTGTCGCCGTCTTCGGTCAGCATTATTTCCTGGAAGTCGTCGATGCACACGAAGAGTTTCTTGCCGTCGGACCGCCCCATCACATAGGGGAGCCGCATCAGGGCGCGGATGTCTTCGTCATTGATGTCCCAGTTGAGGGAAAGGATGCGGCCCGTGTCCTGATAGGCCTGTTCATCGAAAATGAAATGTGTGCCCTGGAAATTGGCGGCCACAAGGCGGGCGTAGTCGTCCGGAGTGGTGCCGTAGAGTTTTATGATGCCTGAACCGAGGTTGAGGCAGAAGTCATTTATGCTGCGGACTCCAAGCAGGGAGATTCCGGCTATACGGAACTGCTGCGAGGAGAATTTCATGTCGAAAAATACCTGCTGGAGAACAGAGTCCTTGCCTGTTTTGGGCGGCTCGTACATTACCACGTTCTCGCCTTCGCGCAGCAAGTTCGTGAGTATGGTGGTTTCGGTTTTGCGGCCTATGAAATGGCGGCCTGTAACCGGTTTGTTGAATATGAAGGGGGTGTCCATTGCAAAACAAAATTGTTTCACAAATATGGTCAAGAATTTTCAAATAAACAAATAGTTGTAAAATCAATTATTATTGTTAACTTTGCGGTCCGTTTTATGACCGATGAGCCCGATAAGATCTGCCGGAAGCGCAGACGCTCACGGCCCAAACATTTAAAAATTAATTGTTTGATGTACGCAATCGTTGACATTGCAGGCCAGCAGTTTAAAGTAGAGGCTGGCAACGAAATCTTTGTGCAGAGGCTCGCCGATGCCAAGGGTGCTGATGTTGAGTTCGACAAGGTGCTTCTCGTCGCCGACGGTGAGGCCGTCAAGGTCGGAACTCCTTATGTAGAGGGAGCCATTGTGAAGGCTACCGTTCTGGATGACGATGCGAAGGCCGACAAGGTCCTCGTGTTCAAGAAAATACGCCGTAAGGGCTTCCAGAAGCTGAACGGTCATCGTCAGAAACTTACCAAGATTAAAATCAACGCAATCGCTTAAGAATTATGGCACACAAGAAAGGTCAATCCAGTTCAAAGAACGGACGTGAGTCACAAAGCAAACGCTTGGGTCTCAAGAAATTCGGCGGCGAGGTCGTAAAGGCCGGCAACATTATCGTTCGCCAGAGGGGTACGGTCCACAATCCTTCCACCAACGTGGGCATGGGCAAGGATCACACTCTCTATGCGCTTATTGACGGCACAGTGAAGTTCTCCCGCAAGAGAGGAGACAAGTCCTACGTGTCAGTGCTCCCTTTTGAGAACTGATCTCGGAGGTTTTATGTAGATCAATGACTTGCTCTTCGGGATCGGGGTAGCAGGTCATTTTTTTAATTTAAACAATTATGTTGACGCTCAAGATGCTCAGGGACGATCCCAAGGGGATTGTCGAGAAACTGAAAATCAAGAATTTCGACGCGCAGCCCATAGTGGACAAGGTGCTTGAACTGGATACGCGCCGCCGTAATTTCCAGACCGAAGCCGATGCCCTCCTGGCCCAGCAGAAGCAGAAGGCGGCCGAGATAGGCGCCCTCATGAAGCAGGGTCTGAAGGAGCAGGCCGAGAAGGCCAAGGAGGCGGTCGCCGCCCTCAAGGCCCGTTCCGGCGAACTCCTTGCCAAAATGGATGAGGCTGCATCCGAAATGGAAAGCAACCTGGTGCTGATGCCCAATATCCCTTGCTCACTGGTTAAGCCCGGCAAGGGCGCCGAGGACAATGAGGTGGTGAAGATGGGCGGTCCCGAGGTCAATCTCCCCGAGAACGCTCTCCCGCACTGGGAACTGGCCGCCAAGTACGACATCATCGACTTCGAGCTTGGAGTCAAGATCACCGGAGCAGGTTTCCCCGTGTACAAAGGCAAGGGCGCAAAGCTCCAGAGGGCTCTTATCAACTTCTTCCTCGACTGCAATACTGCCGCAGGCTACAAGGAGGTCGAGCCTCCCGTGATGGTGAACCGTGATTCCGGTTTCGGCACCGGCCAGCTGCCCGACAAAGAGGGCCAGATGTACCATGCCGAGGTGGACGATTTCTACATGGTTCCCACGGCGGAGGTGCCCGTGACCAATATTTTCCGCGACGTCATTCTTGCCGCCGACCAGATTCCGCAGCGCCTTACCGCCTACACTCCCTGCTTCCGCCGCGAAGCCGGTTCGTACGGCAAGGACGTGAGGGGCC
Source organism: Bacteroidales bacterium (assembly GCA_017561765.1). Taxonomy (GTDB): domain Bacteria; phylum Bacteroidota; class Bacteroidia; order Bacteroidales; family UBA932; genus Cryptobacteroides. The sequence goes on from JAFZBM010000115.1 coordinate 27,219, forward strand.
TGAACCGCCTGCATCAGTTCGACAAAGTCGAGATAGTGCGCGTGGAGAAACCGGAAGACAGTTACAAAGCGCTGGACGAGATGGTCGCCCACGTGGAAGGCCTGGTCAACAAGCTTGGCTTGAAATACAGGATCCTGCGCCTCTGCGGCGGGGATATGTCTTTCACTTCCGCCATCACTTATGATTTCGAACTCTGGAGCGCCGCACAGGGACGATGGCTCGAAATCAGTTCGGTGAGCAACTTCGAGACTTACCAGTCCAACCGCCTGCATCTACGCTACCGCGACGAGGCGGGCAAAGCCCAGCTGGCACACACGCTCAACGGCAGTTCGCTTGCTCTTCCGAGAGTCGTAGCCGCGCTGCTCGAGGACAACCAGACGCCTGACGGCATTGTCATCCCCGAAATATTGCGTCCATACACAGGCTTCGACATAATTGATTAAAAACAGTACCATACTTGGCATCGATCCCGGAACCAACCTGCTTGGTTTCGGGATTGTGCGTGTGGATGCGGCAGGCAAGCCGCAGTATGTGGATATGGGGGTCCTGGATTTGAGGCGTGTGGATGATATCTACGAGAAACTGCATATTATATTCGACAAGGTCTGCGCCCTGTGTGACCTGCATCATCCTGACGACCTGGCGATCGAGTCCCCGTTTTACGGCCGCAACGCCCAGGTCATTTTCAAGCTCGGGCGCGCCCAGGGTGCGGCGATGGCCGCCGCGCTTACCCGCGGGGCAAAGGTGTACGAATACGCTCCCCGCCGTGCCAAGCAGGCAATCTGCGGCAACGGGGCGGCATCCAAGGAGCAGGTGGCCCTGATGGTTGAGAAGACGCTGGGAATTGATATTGGTCCCAAGCATCTCGACGCCACCGACGCGCTTGCCATCGCCATGTGCCATTATTATGAACTCACAAGTCCGCTTGCGGCAAAAGGCTCCGGCGGCTCTTGGGAAAAATTCATCGCAGCCAATCCGGACAGGATAAAATAAATTAAACCCCGGCCCGGCTGTTGCGTCTAATTTAAGGTTATGAAATTGTTGTACAAAATATTGTGCCTTGCGGGAGCGCTGCTTCTCGGCACCGGCGTCTTTGCCCAGAACCGCCTGTCTGCGGTATTGATGGATGATTCCAACGGAGAACCAGTGGGTTTCGCCACAGTCTCCCTCACCAAGGAAGGGGCGCAGAAGCCTGCAAAATATGTCCTGAGTGATTCCGACGGCAAGGTGGAAATCAGCGGCATCAAGGCCGGAACCTATACTTTCAAGGCAGAATTGCTCGGTTATGAGCCTTATGAGAAGCAGGTCAAGATTCCCGACGTGAACAATCTCGGCGAAATCAAGATGAAACTTGACCAGCAGCAGCTTGACGCCGCATCGGTGTCGGCCGTCGGCAATCCCATCATAATCAAGAAAGACACAATCGAGTACAACGCATCTTCCTTCAAGACCACCGACAACGACGTTCTTGAAGACCTGCTCAAGAAGCTCCCCGGAGTGGAAGTGAGCGAGGACGGCGCCATTACCGTAAACGGCCAGACTATCAGCAAGATAACCATTGACGGGAAGACTTTCTTCCTGGACGATCCGCAGCTGGCTTCCAAGAATATTCCGGCCAAGATCATCAACAAGCTGAAGGTTATCCAGAAGAAGTCGGAGCAGGCCGAGTTCACCGGCATAGACGACGGCGAGGAAGAGCAGGTGATTGACCTGAGCATCAAGCCCGGAATGATGAAGGGCGCCTTCGGAAACATAATGGCCGGCGGCGGTCACGACATTCCGTCCACCAGCGTGGAGGGCGACTGGCGCTATCAGGGCGCGGCCTTCGTGGGCAAGTTCACCGACAAGACGCAACTCTCGCTCATAGCCAACGGCAACAATACCAACAACCGTGGTTTCAACGACCTTGCCGGCTCGATGATGGGCGGCATGCGCGGCGGTGGAATGGGCGGCGGTCCCATGGGCGGAGGCCGCGGCGGCAACTGGAACGACAACGGCATTACTACCTCGTGGATGGGCGGCGTCAACGGCGCCTGGACTCTCTTCGACGGCAGGATGGACATAGGAGGAAACTATCTGTACAACAATACCGCCAAACTGGTGGAGGAGCAGAGCGCCAGGACCACCTATCTTCAGGATCATAATATGCTCTATGATTCAGACGGCAGCAACGACACCCGCACCTGGGGACACCGCGTAGGTATGCGACTGGACCATAAGTTCTCGGATAATACCTCCATCCTTTTTGAGCCCCAGTTGAATTTCGGCGGCGGAAACTACACCCAGACCAGTTCCTACTCCACCGACTATGATTACCTTGACGACAAGGGCCTTACCAAGATCAACGAGGGCAATACCGCCAATCTGGGAGAGAACAAGAACCTGAATACCAGCGGCTTCTTCCTGCTGCGCCAGCGCCTGGGCATCCCCGGACGAACCCTTACCGCTATGGCCCGCTACAGCTTCTCCAACAACGAACTGGACAGCCGTAACACTTCCACCGTGTATTCCGGCGGTTTCGAGGGCGGCATATGGGGCGACACCCAGAACACCGACCAGAGGATAGACCAGGAGAACCGCAGCTACAGCCTCTTCGGACGAGTGACTTACACCGAACCTTTGGGCAACCATTTCTATCTGGAAGCAAACTACGGCTACAACTGGTCCAACTCCTCCTCGATAAAGGATACTTATGATATGCTTAACGGCGGGGCGAAGGATGACTATTATTCCAGCCGCGTGGTAAATATCAACAACAGTCACAACATGGGCGTCAACGCCCTTTACCAGACGGAGAAAATGCGGTTCCAGCTCGGCTTCTCCGCTATTCCTACCCGTACGCGCAATGAAACCACCCGTGCCGGAAAGACCTTGAAGCCGTATGACGACACCCGCTGGCGTTTCTCCCCCCAGGGAATGCTCTGGTGGGAAATGAGTGAAGACGCGAACATGAGATTCTTCTACCGCGGCTCTTCCGAGCAGCCCAGCGTGTCCAGGCTCATCCCCGTTCCCGACAACACGGACCCTCTGAACATAAGCTTCGGTAATCCTTACCTAGCCCCCTATTTCAACCACAGCCTGCGCGGTGAATACCGCTATTCCAACAGGAAGCGCTTCTCGTCCGTGAACGTCCGCTTCGACGGAGGATATACCAAGGATCCTATCGTGAATGCCATTTGGTACGGTCCCAACGGAGCCCAGTATTCCATGCCGTTCAACGGCCCGTCGTCGTTCAACGCCAATGTCAACATGTTCGCCAACATTCCCATCGGCAGGTCCAATTTCTCCATAAGCGATATGACCAGGGTGGGATACAATAAGTCTTCCTCCTATGTGGGCGGGGACGATGTGTCGTCCAAGATTGACAATTACTATAATGCCACTACCGGCGACATGGATTACGATGCTTTCCTCGCGTCGTATAATCTGGGCGAGTTCAAGTTTACTGAAAACACTACCCGTACCCTCAGCGCCACCGAGCGCCTGCGCGTGAATTACCGCAGCGACAACCTGGAGCTCACGCTCAGCGGCCGCACCCGTATGAACAAGAGCTGGTACACCATTGCCAAGACTTCCGACAACACCATGACTTTCAACAACCAGGTGCGCGCAACCGCCAACTGGACATGGGACGAGCCGGGAATCACCGTCAAGAGCGAGTACAATTTCAACTGGTACAACGGATATGCCAGCAACCTGAATTATACTCCCGAGCATATTCTCAACGCCGAGATCCAGAAGCTGCTCTTCAAGAACAAGGTCACTCTTGCGCTCAAGGGCTATGACATTCTGGGCCAGGCCAAGAACCTGAGCGTGTCGGACAACTCCAACTATCACAGCGAAGTTATCAACAATACATTAGGCCGTTACATCATCCTTTCGCTGACCTGGCGCTTCGGTACCTTCGACCGTTCGCAGATGCGCGGTCCCGGCGGAAGAGGTCCCGGCGGCAGAGGTCCCGGCGGCCCAGGCGGCCCCGGTCCGAGATAACCGAAATGTTATTTTTCTTAACGCACGCTTGACACGCGTGCGTTTTTTGTGTATATTTGTGCGTAAAAGCTGAATAACCAATTCTATTAATTTTAATACTATGAATCAGAAGTTCATTCTTCTCCGTATCTGTGTCCTTGCGGCACTGGTATGGGGGGCGCTTACAGTCGCACCCATTCCGGCCGCCGCCCAGAAGCAGATTACGGTTACCGGCCGTGTCCTTGACGCCAACGGCGAGCCGCTCCCCGGAGCCGGGGTCCTCGTCAAAGGTACAACGCAGGGGACCACGACCGATGCGGGGGGTAACTATTCAATCACGGTTGCTCCCGACAGTATTCTGGAGGTGTCCTTCATCGGGTACGCCACCCAGGAGATTCCCGTCTCCGGCAGGGCGGTTGTGAATGTCGAGCTGGCCGACGACCAGAACGTCCTGGACGACGTGGTGGTCGTGGGTTACGGTACACAGTCCCGCAAGACGCTGAGTACCGCGATCGCCAAGGTTGACGGAGACAAACTGCTGGACGCTCCCGTGTCCACGGTGGGTGACGCCCTCAAGGGCAAGGTCACCGGCCTCCGCATCGCATCCAACAACAACCTCCCCGGTGAAAGCCCCCGCTTCCTCATCCGAGGCGGTTCTTCCATCAACAGGGGCAACGACCCCTTGTTCCTCGTGGACGGCGTTGAGAGAGGCATCGACGACCTCAACCCCAACGACATTGAATCCATCGAAGTGCTCAAGGACGCAGCTTCATCCGCAATCTACGGTAGCCGTGCGTCCAACGGCGTTATCCTGGTCACCACCCGCAAGGGAAACTCATTCAAGCAGCCCCAGGTGGTCTTCGATTCGCAGGTCGGCTTCACTTCTCCCGCGCGCACCTGGAAACTTGCCAACGCCACCGAGTTCCTTACCATCATCCGTCCTGCGGCATTCCAGGGTCCCAACTCGGCGCTGGTCCTCAACGGAGCCAACGGAGCCGGTATAGGCAACACGGAGCCCACATCAACCTACTCCACCCGCTATCTTGTAGAAGGGGAGTCGGTGCCCGAGGGCTATCTTTCCATGGCTGATCCTATCGATCCCTCCAAGACCATCATCTACACCGACCACAACTGGCAGAACGAATGGTACCATCCTTCATTCTACCATAAGCAGTATGTCGGTATCAACGGCGGCAACAAGGATGTCAAGTATGCCGCTTCCGTAGGTTTCCTGGGCGACGACGGCATGGTTGCGATGAGCGGCTACAAGAACTTCACGATGCACGGCAACACCTCGTTCAACGTGACCAAGTGGCTCACAGCTTCCACCACCTTCGACTATACCAATGCCAACAAGAACCCGATGACCAGTGACTACTTCACCGTTCTCGGTCGAGGCATAATGATGTCGCCTACCCATATCGGCAAGTATCCCGACGGCACCTTCGCCACCGGCGGTACCAACAAGAACCAGCAGACCGCGGAGTTCTACGAGACCTTCTACGACCGCGAGACACAGCGCCAGAAGTTCATGGGAAGCATGAACCTGAAGGCAAAGATTACCGACTGGCTCACAGGAACCGCCCAGTACGCGCTGTACGACAACAGCTATCGCGGCAGCTACTACACCAAAGGCGAGGTCAACGGGTCCATCAACTTCGTGACCACCAACCGCGGTACCACAGAAACCCGTACGCAGACCCAGAGGCAGAACTTCCAGGCCTACCTTACTGCGGACAAGAGCTTCGGCAAGCACCGTGTGACCGGTACCGCCGGATACGACTGGTCCAAGTGGCACTACTGGTACCTGACCACCAACAATACCGGCTCGCTGTCCGACAAGGTGCCCATGCTTACCTCCGGCGGCTCCAACACCGCAGGCACCATGAGCATGAGCAACAAGGACTACGAGACGGCCCTCATCTCATACTTCGGACGTATCGGATACAACTTCGCCGACCGCTACATTTTCGCCGCCACGTTCCGCGCCGACGGCAGCTCGCTCTTCCTTGGCGAGAACAAATGGGGCTACTTCCCTTCAGTGTCCGCCGCGTGGGTTATCAGCGAGGAGAACTTCTTCGCTCCCTACAAGGACAAGGTCAATATGCTGAAGGTGCGTGCTTCCTACGGCCAGACGGGTAACAACGACATCGACCGTACCGACCCTCTCGGCGCATACTCTGCCAGCACTTACAATGTGTACAACGTGCTGCTCCCGTCCAAGATGGTGAACTCCGGACTCAAGTGGGAGACCACCACCCAGCTTGACCTCGGCGTGGACGTTGGCTTGTTCAACGACAGGGTGCGCGTCATAGCCGACTACTACAACAAGGTAACCAACGACCTTATCTACGGCATCACCCTTCCGGATACCGGCCAGATAGGCAGTGTGAACGCAAACGTGGGAAGCGTCCGTTTCTGGGGTGCTGAACTCGAGCTCCACACGGTCAACGTGCAGAAGCGCAATTTCTCCTGGGAGACCGACTTCACATATTCCTATTCCCGTAACGTGGTCCTGTCCTTGCCTGATGAATACAAATACCAGATCAAGGACATGGACGGCAACCTGCTCTACGATGCCGCCGGCGAGCCCGTTTACGGCTGGCGTATAGGCGGTTACACCACTGCCAACGGCTACCGTTTCGGCGGTACTGCGGTAGGTGAGCCTTTGGGACGCATCTGGGGCTACAAAGTGGCCGGAATACTCCAGACCGAGGAGCAGGCCGCCGCTGCTTACTATGACTCCCAGTCCCATGGTTACCGCCGTTCCGACGGCCAGTCCATCCAGGGACGCAAGGATGCCGGCGACTTCGAGTGGCTCAACCGTTACGGCACTGCCAAGACTTCCGACGGAGCCGAGCAGATCGACGCCACCGACATGTTCCTGCTGGGTAACGTCATGCCTCACTCTACCGGCGGTATCAACAATACCATCCACTGGAACCGCCTGACTTTCAATATCTATTTCGATTACGCACTGGGTCACAGCATCTACAACTACATGAAGACCCGTATGGTGCAGAACACCCTCGGCTACAGCAACTCCAACGTCGATGTGAATCTCGTATCCGGGTGCTGGCGCAGGCCGGGGGACGAAAATGCCAAGTGGGCACGATTCTTCCCCAACGACGCCGACTACGGCAACCGCAACTACTCGCGCTGCTCCAGCTTCAACGTCGAGAGCGCCAATTATCTGTGCCTGCGCGACGCCTCGATCTACTACGACCTGCCCGACAACTGGGCCAAGGCCGTGTGGATGAAGAAGATAAGCGTCGGAGTTACGGGCAATACCCTCTGGTACTTCACCAAGCTCAGCGGCGCAATCAGCCCCGAGACCGGTATCAGCACCGACTCCGATTCCAATATGTACACCTCCGTACAGATGGGCAGCGCTACATCCAACATTATGCCTGCCGCGCGCAAGGTGTTGTTCAATCTCAAATTAACATTCTAGGGAGGACAAAGTCATGAAAAACATACTTAAATCACTCTGCCTTCTGATTGTTTGCACGGCCGCATTCAGCGCATGCCACAAGGATCTTGACATCCCTTACGACAACGCCTTGTCGGTCAGTAATATGTGGCAGGACGCCTCCGACCTGGAACAGTCCGTCCCCGGTATCTACAAACGCCTCCAGGCGTATTTCTCCGACAGCGAGTGCAACGTGTTCTACTTCGGCGAGACCCGTGTGGGCGACTATATGTGGGGGCCTTCGCTGGAAAGCAAGGTTCAGGACAACTTCAAGATTGCCTGCCGCCACAATACTTTAACTCCCTCCAATACCATCGGCTGGTCCGGATTGTATTCCACCATCGACCAGGCCAACGCGGTAATCAAGCACGCGTCCGAGTGCCAGGCGTCACAGGACAGGATCGACTGGGCAATGGCGCAGGCTTACTTTGCACGTGCCTATTGCTACTTCCACGCCGCCCGCGTTTGGGGCGAGGTGCCCGTGAACCTGCTGCCCGTGGAATCCACGACCCAGGAGGAGTGCTATCCTTCCCAGAAGAGCATCGATGAGGTGTACAAGCAGGTCGAGACGGACCTTGAGCTCTGCGAACCTCTGGTGAACAAACTCGGCAACGAGAAGTATTTCGCCACCAAGGATGCGTTCAACACCCTCAAGGCCGATTATGCCCTTTGGATGTACTCCACAAGGGGAGGTGACGCAAAGTATCTCGACATGGCCGAGAATGCTCTCAAGGCCATAGGAATCGACGGGAAACGTCTCATCGACTATTCCGACGTGTTCAACCGCACCAAGAAGAAGAACGACGAGATTATCTTCAGCCTAGCCCTCAGCGCTTCCAGTACCGGCGGCTACCAGATTTATTTCTGCCAGCCTACCAACCTCATCGCGTCGGCATACAGGAACAATCCCGTGCCCATTTCTTCCACTCAGTGGTGGAGCTATTCGCAGAATTTCGTGGATATCCTGAAGGCCAGCGAGGCCAAGGGTGACACCCGCGTCAAGACCAATCTCGGTTACGGTCCTTACTCTTCGGCCTCCGACCATCATGAGATTACCTGGTGCAACAAGCTCACCGGCGACATGTCCAAGAGCCCCGTGGTCCAGGACAACGACCTCATCTACTACCGCTATGCTTACGTAGTTATGATGGATGCCGAACTCAAGTACTACAAGAAGGACTATGCGGGCGCCAACAAGAGCCTGAATCTCATTGCCAAGCGCGCTTACGGCAAGGACAATTACTACACCAGCACGGCGCCTTCCGACGTGCTCAACAACCTTGTCAACGAGTACTTCCTCGAGTTCCCGGCTGAAGGAATGATCTGGTGGGCCCTTATCCGTACAGGAAAGATCTGGTCCATGGAGCCCAATTCCGAGAGGCCCGGACAGACTTTCGAAACGATGCGTGCCAAGAATCCCAACATTCTGCTTTGGCCGATTCTTCAGAGCTCGATCAACAAGAACTCCAAGCTGCATCAGATTGAGGGATGGTCTTAATGTCTAATATACAGAAGATTACAGATATGAAAAAGATATTTGCAACAGCTCTTGCGGCAGTTCTCTGTCTTGGTTTGTTCTCCTGCTCCAAAGGCACGGATTTCCCGGACGGTTCTGATATGACTACCCTCAGGTTGTCCATAAGTCCCGAGCCCTCGGCAATTCCTGCCGCCGGCGCGACTTTCGAGGCCGCTGTGGTTGTAAACCAGGGCCCGTATCTCGATGTCGCCTGGGAAGTGTCCGTTGACGGGAAGCCCGACTGGGTAACTGTCTCAAAGATACGCTATACATCCAATTTTACCGGTACTTACAACGGCGATGACGCTGTGGTGGAGCAGGACGGCATATCCTGCAAGATTTCTCCCAACGCCACCGGCAAGAAGCGTACTGCCAATCTGCGCTTCACGGTAAGTGACGGACGTTCCATTATACGTAGTATAAATCAGGCTGCCAAATAAATGAAAGCTTTTAAGGTATTCGCATTGTTTACCGCATGTGCCATTGCAGTCCTTTCCTGCAGCAAGGTCGAGATTCCCCAGCCCAAGACGGGCCCCGGAGGAAATGAGGAAGAACAGCCTGAGGGGGAGTTCACCACGGAACCCGCGACCTGCACCAACCATGTGGTCGCACACCGCGGCGGCTCCCGTGAGAGCGGCATTCCCGACAATTCCCGTGCGGGTCTCAAGTACACGATGTCGTTGAAGTGCTATGCCATGGAGTGCGACATCTACTGGACCAAGGACAACAATGTCATAATTGCCCACGCAACTGAAACATACTATGTCAACGGCCTCAAGCCCTGGGAGCATACCCTGACGGAAATCCGCAAGGCGGGTATGCTGGCCAACGGAGAGACGATACCTGTACTCGAGGATTTCCTGGACATAGTGCAAGTTGAAGGAAACTGCACCAAACTGTGTCTCGATATCAAGAACCTCGACGGCAATCTGACCGCCTATCCTATTAAGGCAGTTCAGCGTGCATGCGAGATCATCAAGTCGCGCAAGGCCGAGAAATTCTGCGAATTCATCTGCACCGGCAATGAGACCGTTGCCGCCAGCGCCGCCAATTGCATGACGGTATACGGCATCCCCGTCGGCTGGATGGCCAATAAGGCTCCCGCCGGCCACAAGGCAAAGGGCTTCAGCTGGGCGAACCTGTCCGCAAAGAGTTATATGACTCCATACGGCGACGGGGAGCGCACCATCGATGAGTTCAAGAATGCAGGTATGCAGATCAGTGTTTTCAACATAGACAGGCAGGCCGGTGACGGCAATGCGGTTTATGATGATGCGGCGGTCAATTATTATGTGGGACGCTATGCGGATCTCCGCTTTATTTGTACTAATTATCCCAAGTGGTTGTTATCGAAACTAAATTAACACAATATTATGAAAATCAAGAGTTTTCTTTTTTCCGCCCTGGCTTTTGCCGCTTGCGTGGCCTGCCAGGAGAAAGCGTCGATCCTGACGCCTTCGCAGGTCAGCCTTGACCCGCTCATCATCAAGGTGTCTGCCGACGGTGAAACCAAGACGGCAGCCCTTACAGCCAATTGCGACTGGGAAGTTTCCGGCCCTGCATGGGCTGTTGTCGAGCCTGCATCCGGTACGGGCAACACCACAATCTCCATCATAGTCTCTGCCAACGACGGCAAGGAGCGCGACGGTGAGGTGGTCGTTACTGCCAAGGACGCCAAGAGCACTGCCAAACTTCTCGTCGTTCAGTCCGGTGTGGCAGCCGTGGATCCGGGTCCCGGCCCCGGTCCCGGTCCCGACGAGCCCCAGGGAACTACTATCAAGACCGCCGAGCAGCTGGCGGCATTCATCACCGATGCACCTACCCTTGCTGCCGGCGAGGAATGGACTGTCGAGGCCGACATCGACTGCGGCGGCACCAAGATTTCCCCTATAGCCAGTTTCTCCGCCATTCTCGACGGTAAAGGCCACAAGATCTACAACTTCGTGGTGGAATCCGCCGATTCCAAGGCAGGTCTGGTCATAACCAACAACGGTACCATCAAGAACATAGTGTTCGGTTCTTCCGACGGCAAGACCTATGACGGCAAGAGCTCCATCTCCTTCGTTGACGGCGGCAGCGGTGACTATGCGGGACTCGTAGCCGACAATGCCGGCGTCCTGGAGAACGTTACGAGCTTCGTGACGGTCAACTTCGTCGCTCCTGCTGAAAAGTCTTCCGATTATATGGGCCTTGGCGGTATCGCGGGCACCGCTTCCGGTTCGGGCAGCTTCGTGAACTGTACCAACGGCGCATCCCTCAATGCCAGCGGAACCCTGGTCCAGGAAATGGGAATAGGCGGTATCCTCGGATATACACAGTCCAGCGACGTCAGGATTACTTCCTGCGTCAATGTGGCCAACCTCACCATCAACGTGCCCATCAAGAAGGTGGTCATGATCGGCGGTATTGCCGGCCGTACCAACGGTACCATAGTTATCGACAAGTGCGAAAACAAGGGCGAAATTGCGTACGATCAGGCTGAAAATCCTTCAACCTGGATGGCGATCGGCGGTATCGGCGGCGTCTTCTACAACGGCATCACTATCACCAACTGCAAGAACAGCGGACGCATTTCTTCCAACCTGCAGCAGGTGACCCGCGCCGGAGGCATCCTCGCCACACTTAACCGCGGCGGTCTTATCCAGGGCTGCGAAAACAGCGGGGAAGTGGTTATCAACCAGGCCGAAGCTAATGCCAACTGGCAGGCGGCCGGCGGTATAGTCGGTTCCCAGGAAAGGGAAGATGCGGCACCCGCAGTAGTCAAGGGTAATACCAACACCGGCAAGGTGACCATTACCATGGCCAACAACACCACAGCTCACCAGAACAGGGTTTCCGCAGGCGGTATCCTCGGCATCGGCACCCTGTTTACCGAAGTGTCCGGCAACACCAACAAGGGCGCAGTCTCCATCGAGAACAAGGGCACTGCCGACAGCTGGGCCGGCGGCGTAATCGGAGCGATGGTTTCCACCACCAACGATTATCCCACCGCAATCTCCGCCAATGTCAACGAAGGTGCGGTTTCCTGCAAGACTTCCGACGATGTGGCCAGCATCGCGGGCGGCGTGATAGGTAACAACGGCTATTATCCTACCAAGACTGATAACACCAAGATTACTCTCACCGGTGACAAGAACACCGGCGCCGTGACCTGCGCCAATGTCGGCAAGGCAGGCTCCATAGCCGGATACAACCTCGGCACCCTGACCAACTGTGTCGCCGGCGGCAGCGTCAACGGCACCAAGCTCGATGACGCCAATTTCGCCACCCTCATCCAGGGCGCGGCGAGCTCCGGAACCGCTACCGGCACCACGCTGGCGAAATAGTTTTTTGATGTGTTTTTGGAAGGCGCGGCAATATTGTCGCGCCTTTTTTGTATATTTACAACTTGGTAGAAAATACAGAAGTTATGGCTGAAGTCAAAAAGACCAAACACAGTTTCAAGTACTGGCAGTGGAGAGTCATCATCTGCTCGATGATAGGCTATGCGATGTTCTATTTCGTACGCAAGAATTTCTCCTTCGCCATCCCCATGCTGCAGGATGTGTATCCTGAGATTACCAAAGCCCAGTTCGGCGCCATCATTTCGGCGGGCGGTATCATCTATGGTATTTCCAAACTCATCAACGGAGTTATAGGCGACCGCACCAATGCGCGCTGGCACCTGGTACTCGGACTCGGCATCTGCGTGGCGGTGAACTTCCTCTTCGGCTGGACCGACAAGCTCACGACCATGATCACCGGCGCCACGGGAGGTCCTGATTTCATCGGCGGCTTCGTTACCATAATGTCCGTGCTCTACATCATCAACCAGATATTCCAGGGCTGCGGTTTCGCCCCCTGCAACCACTTGATGGTGAACTGGGTACCGCCGCATGAGCTGGCCACGAAGATGAGCATCTGGAACACTTCGCACAGCGTGGGAGCCTTCATCGCCTCCATCATCTGCGGTTACATGACCAGCTGGCAGCTCTGCTTCTGGGTGCCGGCCACCATAGCGCTTGTGGGCGTGTTCTTCATCATCATCACCCTGCGCGACACGCCGAAATCCGTAGGCCTTCCCGAACTGCCCAAGGTTGAGGGGGAACTGGACGAGAGCAAGGGCAAGGACAATAAGGAATGGCGCAAGTTCCTTGTCAAGAAGGTGTTCCTGAATCCGGTAATTTGGATACTCGCCCTTACCGACCTCTTTGTTTACGTAGTCCGTTTCGCCATACTCGACTGGGGCCCGTCGATGCTTCAGGATATGGGCCTCAGCCAGGCTCTTTCCGGCTGGACAGTGGCCATTTTCGAGGTGGCAGGCTGCCTGGGAATGATATTCGCCGGCTATGTGTCCGACAAATTGTTCAAGAGCCGCAGCCAGAGGGTCTGCGCCATTGAAATGGTGCTGGTTGCCCTCTGCCTTGTAGCGCTCCACTATATCCAGGACATGCATACGCCGGTTCTGTTCCTTGTCGTACTGGCGCTTGCGGGCTTCTTCCTTTATGGCCCCCAGGCCCTTCTGGGCGTGGTCGCATCAAACGAAGTGTCCAAGAAAGCCGCTTCTTCGGCGGTCGGTATCATCGGTTTCATGAGCTACCTGAGCACCCTGATCACCGGTTACCCTCTTGGCAAATTTGCCGACAACTACGGATGGCATCCCATCTTCATACTTATGGCCGCCGTATCGGTGATAGGTTTCATCCTTATCGTTACC
>JAFZBM010000116.1 GCA_017561765.1 Bacteroidales bacterium
ATACTGTACCCGGGAGCCGTGGCCGCCCGTGGCCACGTGAACGGGAGGGGCCCACGCCTTGCGTGGGAGGGATGAGCGAAGCGAAGATCCCGGGTACAGTATAGCAGGCTGTGTCGCCGTACCTTTTACAGCAACAGGGAAATTCCGATTCCGATAAGGATGCAGCCGCCGATTATTTCGGCGATGCGGCCGACGCGGGAGCCGATGAAGCGGCCTCCGCAGATGCCGAGGACGGCGGAGAGGGCCGTTACTACAAAAACTGCAATCAGAAGCGGCAGAAAGCCGCTCCAGCGCGTATCTTCCATCGACTGTGCCACGCCTACGGCAAGAGCGTCAATGCTCGTGGCGATGCCGCCGAGAACGATGTTCCTCCAACTGTCCAGCTTGCGTACTTCTTCCTTGCCGCGTATGCCTTCGAGCAGCATCGAGCCGCCTACGTAGAGCAACAGCAGGAAGCCTATGATATGGGACACCTTGATGACGTACGACGCAAGCAGGCTCCCGAACGCCCATCCTGCCAGCAGCAGGCCGGCCTGGATGACGGCGAAGCTCAGGGCTACCCTTGCCACCGAACTCCACTTCAAGTCCTTAAGGGTGACGCTTGAACAAAGCGACACGGCAAAGCAGTCGGCACAGAGCGACACGGCTACAAGAATGGCTTCCAGGATATTCACTGCACTAAGGTTTGAAAATCTGACGGTTGGCTATTGACCTGCCGAGGGTTATGGCGTCCGCATATTCAAGGTCGTCGCCGAAGCCCAGTCCGCGGGCAAGGGTGGTAACCTTGCAGCCGCTGGCGGAAATCTGCCTGTAAATATAGAACGACGTCGTCTCTCCCTCCACATCGCCGGACAAGGCCAGAATGACCTCGGTGTCGGGCGTGACCCGGGCGACCAACTCCTTGATGCTGAGGTCGGAAGGCCCTACTCCGCCTATCGGGGAAATGATGCCTCCCAGCACATGGTACACCCCGTGGTACTGCCCGGTCGCTTCTATGCTCATAACGTCCCTGACGCTCTCCACGACACAGATGCTCTTGTGGTCACGCCTGGTATCGGCGCATATGGAGCAGGTCTCCGAGTCGGAAACCATCATGCAGGTCTTGCAATAGTGCACGCCCTCCGCCAGGTTGCCTATGGCGGCGGAGAAACGCTGAATTTTGTCCACAGGTTGCTTTAGCAGGTGAAGGGCGAGACGCAGGGCGCTGCGCTTGCCCACTCCGGGAAGGGAACTGATGGCCTCGACCGCGTCGCGAAGGGCTTTGGAAGGATAATTATCGGACTGGAGCATTATTGTTCAACAATCACTCCGTTCTTTTTCCAGTTGATGTATCCCAGAATGCAGAACACTATGTAGCAGGTATACATGATGGCCATGAACCATTTCGCCTGGCCGGCATAAACCGTGATTATCAGTATGTTGGCGGCTATCCAGAAGAGATATTGCTCGATATGCGACTGCGACAGCAGCCATGCGGCAACAAGGCTCAGGACGAGCGACGTGCCGTCAATCCAGGGCGCCGGATCGCTGGTGAAATGCTTCAGGACCAGGCCCAGGACTGGGGCGCCGACTATGAGGACGGCTATGACGAAGAGCAGGCGTTTCCTTGATAACGGCACTATGTGGATCTTGCCGCCGCTCTCGCCTTCCAGCTTGCGCCACTTGAAAATGCCAACTATTGCAATGATTATCAGGTAGATGTTCAGCGCCACCTGGGCCCACAGGGGCGCCCATGAAGCCCCTTCGTGGTTGGAAACGGCGATGAGGAAGGCGGCAGTGGAAACCATTATGCTGAAATACCACATCAACTTGTTCTGGAATATTTGCAAAAGCATGTAGGTTATGCCGCAGACCAGGGATATTATCTGTATCCACGAATTGTGGGCGGAAAGCCACTGCAAGACATCTCCGATAAAACTTGAATTCATAACGCAAAAATAGTAATTAAGTTTTCGTAAATCAAATAATTTGTCTAAATTTGCGCGCCTTTTTAAGGACGTAAGTCCCGCGGGCACAAAACATAAAGTCCAATTACTAATTTAACAAAGTTTATTGCAAATGGAAGAAGAAAAAAGACTGAACGCATCCATCGCTCCCGAGGAGTTCGACTGGGATGCCTTTGAAAGCGGTTCCGAAGTTTACGGAACAGCCGAAAAAGCGGAGATCGACGCCGCTTATGACAAAACCCTTGCAAGGATCGACGCCAACGAGACCAAGGAAGGCGAAGTGACTGCCATCAACAAGCGTGAGGTGGTCGTTTCAGTGGGCGGCAAGAGCGAGGGCGTTATCCAAGCCACTGAATTCCGCTACAACCCCGACCTCAAAGTCGGTGACAAAGTGGAAGTTCTTGTCGAGTCTCCCGAGGACAAGAAGGGCCAGATCGTGCTTTCCCACAAGAAGGCAAGGGCTCTCAAGTCCTGGGACAGGGTCAACGAGGCATTCGAGAACGACGAGGTCGTCAAGGGTTTCGTGAAGACTCGCACCAAGGGCGGCATGATAGTGGACGTTTTCGGCATCGAGGCATTCCTCCCCGGCAGCCAGATCGATATCAAGCCCATACGCGACTACGATCAGTTCGTGAACCAGACCATCGATTTCAAGATCGTCAAGATCAACAACGAGTATCGCAACGTGGTCGTTTCCCACAAGGCTCTGCTCGAGGCTGAGCAGGAGGCCAAGAGGGCTGAACTCATCGGCAAGCTCGAGAAGGGCCAGATCCTCGAAGGCGTGGTCAAGAACATCACCAACTACGGCGTGTTCGTGGACCTCGGCGGTGTGGACGGTCTTATTCACATAACCGACCTCAGCTGGGGTCGTGTCAACCATCCCGAGGAGATTGTCTCCCTCGACGAGAAGATCAAGGTGGTCGTGCTCGACTTCAACGAGCAGCAGAAGCGCATCGCCCTCGGTCTCAAGCAGCTTACTCCCCATCCTTGGGACAA
>JAFZBM010000117.1 GCA_017561765.1 Bacteroidales bacterium
CACTTGTCCGCATTGCCAATGCTCTTTGGATTCTCCACCACAATGTCTTTGAGGGCGGGGAATGTGGCCGTGGCAGTGGTCGTGCCCGGGCCGTCCCAGATGTCACCGTTCACGGCAATGTTCTGCACTTTGAGCGAAGGGTATGCTTCAGCGTCCCGCTGCAGGACAATCTGGTCGGCCGCCCCGGCCTTGAAGCGCTCCGCCTTAAGTCCGGTGTTGTTCACGTGCCACTTGACTGCGGTCACGTAATTCTTGACTATGCTTGCATTCGACGGCTTGGTCTGCATGTCGAACGGATAGTCGTAGCCGGGCCATCCGCGGTCCATCAGCAGCCGGGCCGGCAGCAAGTCAAGCACTTCCGGGAGACTCTGCTTGACATAGCTTGAAGATTTGTCGGAAACCGGCATGCCCGTCGTTCCCCCGAAATGATCGCCATGGAAATGGGTGTTCAGCACATAGTCAAGGGTGTTGTTCCCGGTCCATTCCATGCAGGTCTTGATATAATCGGCAATGAACTTGCCGGCGCGGAACCCTGATTCCTTCATAGGATCCCAGCGCGAGCGTATCCCCACATTTGTCGTGCTGCCTACATCTCCCGTCGCGTTATGCGCCCCTGCTGCATCGACCAGCATCTGGGTTCCGTCCGGGAAGATGATGAAGGTGCATTCCCCCGTGCTGGTGTTTATGAAATGTATGTCCAGGGCCCCTTTCGTCCATGCCTTCAGGGGCTGTCCCACCGTCTCCGGACTCTTGATGCCCTGGCCTCCGCCTCCGGGAGTCGGGGGAACGTATGGCTGCTCGCAGGAAACAAGAAACAGTGAGCAAAGAATCAATAATCTTGATGATTTCATTTAATGAATCCGTCGCTGGTTTGGTAATTATATTCTAATTTTTTTCTATTATGATAGACATAATTTTCATTTTTCCTTGAGATATTCAACTTGCCGTTTCTGATATGTAATGTGTCAAATTGATTGTTTGTGTTGTTCCATATCGGACTATCGAATTCAAAGTTTAGGGTATAAGCCGTATCATTGTCGGAGTCATGCTTGGAGAAAGAATACCAAAACGAACGCGATTGTTGTGCATCTTGATAATCGAAATAAGATTCCAACCGTCTATGATTGGTCGTATCGTTTAAAAAGGGGTATAATTCATAAATGCCGTAATTGTATTTTTTATTGACTTCAAAAAAAGTTGTATCACTTATGAGTTGGCCATCCAAAAAATGATTGTCGGTATTAACAAAAAAATTAAACATAGCATGTTTATGCTCGTTTGTATCAAGAAGATGATCGAACCCGAATTCGTAAAGAGTTACAATTCTATAAGGATGAGATTCAACTGGTTTGTTGTACTCAGTATTACTGAAAGTAATAGTGGCGTCACTTTGAAGAGGATGCGATAATGTGTCTTTTTCAAAATAAATAGTATACCAAAAAGTTTTGCTATCGGCCTCTGGAACTCTAGGTGCAATACCAAATACATCAAGTACATCTCTTATACAAGAAGTAGAGAGCAGCAGAATGGCGATGATGACCGGGAATATCTTGAACATGTTACAGATAAGCAGTGAAGGGACCGAACTTGGCTTTGACCGTGTAGCTGGTATTGCTGTCGTCAAGCACGAAGATGTAGTATTTCTTGCCTTCCGGGAGCACCCGCACTACCACATGGCCTCCGGTGGACATGAAGGTGGCCGGGTCAACACCGGCGTTCTTCAGCGTTGCGACATTGCTCTGCGCCAGGTTGGTGGTGAAGATGCGGACGCTGGGATTGGCTTTCAGCACTCTCTGGAGAGTAGCAGGATTGGGCTGTACATCCCTCCATACACCGGCAATATAAAACTCCGGCTTGAGGGCGCCGAGCAGTTCGGTGCTATTGGTGTTGGCGGTGCTGTGGTGGCTGGCTTTCATGCCTTCCACTTTCTTGACCACTTTCGATATGGGCAATTCAATGTCTTTCCAGCTGTAGTTCGATTTTCCGGTGAACTGGATATCGCCGCCGCTGAAAAAGTCGAAGTTGCCGTATTTTACCATGAATGCATTCGAGAGAATATTCTCGTTAATCGCCCAGGCTTCATGGTTCTTGGCGCATTCTTCTGCGGACGGGAGATAAGTGGTATTGACCTCGGTGCCGTTTCCTGTCCACACATCGCCGCCGGATGCAAGGGTGCGTACGCTGAAAGTTGTGTATTTGGAAGCATCGTGCTTGAGCACGATCTGGTCGTCGTGCCCTATCTTGAGGGTTTCGCGCAGGGTGCCCTGCTTGCGGGCGGCATAGTCAAGGTAATTGGTGTAAAGCAGATAGCGTTTCTTGCCGCCGGAGTCATAGTAGTCGGCCGAGGGGCGCTTGGACCAGTCGCCGCGGTCCAGCACTTTGTCAAAGGGGATGCTGAGGCCTACCTCGGCGATGCCGTTGAGGAGGAAACCGCCGGCATTGAGATTTACCTCAGATACCTTGTTGCCGTCCTTGTCGAAAGGTGTCCAGCCGAAAGCGGCATAATTATCCCTCCATGCGCCTATATGGTCGCCGTGATAGTGGGACGTCATGAAATAGTCCAGGCGCCCTCCGGCCACCGACGGCGCGAAGTGCTTTATGTAATTGACAATTACGGCCCCGTTGCTCATGTTGACGCTGGGCTTTGAAGGCACGCCCTGCGAATCGCCGTAATCGTGCAGTTCTGCCGGAGGGGCCCCGGCCGCATCGACCAGCATGGTGGTACCGTCAGGGAAGATGTAGTAGAACGCTTCTCCGCGGCCGCCGTTGATGGAATGGATATCCAGATAGCCGTCCTGCCAAGCCGGCAGCACGTCCCCTACCTTTACATCGACCGGCGCATCAATGGTTTCAGGCTCCGTCTTTCCTCCCGGAGTCGGTGGAGTATAAGGCTCTTCGCAGCCGGCATATAGAAATGCTGCAAAAGAGAACAAAAATAGTAGTTTTCGGTTCATTTCTTTATAAAGCCCGGAGGGGACAATCCCCCTCCGGACTAAAATACACTAATATCCAGGATTCTGTGTCAGCTTGGGGCAGACCACGCGCTCGTTCTCCGGGATGGGGAAGAGATACTCGCGAGGGACGAATGCACCGTGCTGGTTCTCGGTGAAATACTTGGGATAATTGTTGATGTCGGACATGTCGATTGCGGAGCTTGCCGTCATGTGGGGACGGAAATCTTTGGGCCAGATCCAGTAACCGCTCTTCTCGTTTTCAGCCACCTGGGAATTGCCGGGCAGACCGTAGATAGGAGTGGTAAGGACCTCTTCCGCCATCCTCCAGCGGATGATGTCGAACCAGCGGCGGCCTTCCCACGCCAGTTCGCAGCGGCGCTCATTGCGGATGATGCGGCGGAGCTTGGCCTGGTCGGTCTCGGTGATGGCCGGGTACTTGCTTGTCTCATTAACGCCGCACTTCCACGCACGGGCGCGGATGGAGTTGAGGGCTTCGAATACGGAAGCGTCGATCTGGCCCATTTCCATCTTGGATTCGGCATACATGAGAAGCACGTCGGCATAACGGAGGATGCGCATGGGGGTGTCGGTGAGACGGTCGTCTATCCATTCCTCGTCGACGAACTTCTTGAGTACCAGTCCGTTGTATGAGCAGTCCTTGGATACCACCTTGGTGTCGTTGTTCTTGACCATCTTGCCGGTCGATACCTGCAGGGTGGTGGTGGCGCTGGGACGGGGGTTATAGATATAATCCATGAACTCCGAATCGAACGGCACAATCAGTTCGCTGAGGCGCGGGTCGCGGTGTGCAAACGGATTTGCAGGATCGTACAAGGGGGAGTCCTCCACGTTCTTGCCGTCCTCGCAGATGAATGCGAAGAACAGATGCCATGTAGGCTGGGCAACCGAAGTGCCACCGTTGTTGCGGGGATAGAAGCTGCGGGTAGCGGCCTCATCGTAAGAGTGGATACCCAGTTCGTTCGATGCAGGCAGGGCGAAGATGAGCTCGGGGCTGGTCTTGGTCTTGCTGAGGAAGAACTCGCGGTAGTCGGGGTGCAGCGAATAGACGCCCAGGTCCATACAGGCCTTTGCGGCGGCGGCGCAGGTCTTCCAGTCATTCATGAACAGGGCGGCGCGGGCCTTCATGGCCAGAGCGGCACCCTTTGTTACGCGCTGTGCTCCGGAGTAAGAGACCGGCAGGGCGGCGACAGCATCGTCGAAATCCTGGTATATCTTCTCCAAAATGTAGTTGCGGTCGGTACGCCCCATCTCATAGGCCTCTTCGAGCGTCATGTAATCGGTGTAGAAAGGAACGTCGCCGAAGAGAGTGATGAGATAGGTGTAGAACGATGCACGGAAGAACTTGGCCTCGCCGCCATACTGCTGTATCTGGGCATCGGAAAGATTCTCCTTAGCCTTGTCCAGGCTCTGGATTATGGTGTTGGCCCGGGCTATGCCTTTGTAGTAGTTGGCCCAGTGCTTTGCACCTTCACCCCAGGTGGTGGAGATGGTGCCGCCCAGCCAGTCGTAGGTCTGGGTGCGCTGGTTCCAGTCGTCTGTCCAGCGGTCAGTAGGCCAGAGGCGCCAGGCTTCGGTGTACCACATCGTGGGCTTGTATAGGGCATTGAGCGAGAACTCAAGTTCCTGGGCCGTGGAGTACCAGTTTTCGCTGGAGCCCTGGCTCTTTGGACTCAAGTCAAGGTCCACACAGGCGGTCAGAAGTGCCGCGGCAGCAAATATCGAGAATATTATCTTTTTCATATCCTTAGTCTTTTTATTCTACGACCATA
>JAFZBM010000118.1 GCA_017561765.1 Bacteroidales bacterium
ATGAACGCCGCGCACAGCGCCAAAGCGCAACAGGCCGCAAGGAGCGTGGTGTTTTAAACTGTGCGCTGTTACAGGGTTATTGGTATTCCAGGCCTTTCACCACCATGCCGATGTTGACAGGAGTGTGCTCCATCTTGCCCATGGCTGCTTTTCGGGTATAACTGCTCTTGAAATAGAGTATGGTGGAAAGGCGCATCTGCGACCAGTCCCGTTCGGATTCGGGGACCTGCAGGTACTCTTCCAGAGCTTTTTCGTCGCAGTCGACTATCTGGAATGAGATGAAGTATTTACCGGGCTCCAACAAAATGGTTTCTTCCGGTTGTAAATGGAATTCCTGCGGTTGCTCCGATTCGGCCACATTCACATAGATGGGCTTCTGGAGCACATTTACAAACTCCTCGTTCTTGCCTTCTATCCGGTAGATATTGACTGAGACTACGCAGTCCGGTATGGAATTCTGCCATATTCCGAACTGAATATCCCGCACCAGGAAGGGCTTGCCGGTTTTAGCTACCGATCCGATTTCGACGCCCTTGGTATTGCCGGCCTTCGGTTCGAATACCAGAACGCCCCCATTACCCGCAATCTTGGTCCCCGGACGGAGAAGATATTTCTCCTTGGTGTCGCCAGCTACGAATACCGCCGGTGTCAGTTCATTCTCATGAAGAACGACGACCACATCATCGGCCGGCCCCGTGACAGCGTAATGCCCCGTCTGGTAGGAAACGTGGAAGAATTCAAGCGTGTCCCTTGGTGCGGTTATTTCAAAACGGCCGTCGGCGGTGGAGATGGTTCCTATCTGTAGTTCGGGGATGCCGACCTGTACATATTCAACGGCTTCGCCCAGTTCGTTGATAATCCGTCCTTTCACGGAGACAGTCTCTTGTCCGGAAACAGAGAGGGAAACTAATAGAAGGGCCAGAAGAAAAGATATTGTTCGCATGTAGTTGCTTTTGTGCCTATGTTTAAACAAGTTTTATGCCGTAGGCTTGAAATTTGTAGGGATAAGTGTCTGGATTGAACGACTCCCCGGAATGACCCTTCGCGACCGCATATCTCTTACCTGGCGCTACGGAAAAGCGCAGCTGCTCATCGGCGCTGTGTATAACCTGGTGTGCATGAACTTCCTCTTGAACGGGATGTCCTACGCGTTCTTTGTGGATTGTTTCATTATTAAGGCGCTGGTGACGGCGATTACCTTGTATCTGGAAAGCAAATTCCGGGACCGTGATGCCATTTTCTTCTACGTCAATCTGGGCCTTTCACGCCGGAAACTGCAAATCAGTGTGGTTCTGGCCGATTTCCTCATGCTTGCCATACTGCTAACCTTAGTCCTTGTTTTCCATGGATAAGCACAGGCTCATAGTGGACAGCGTGGTGGTCCGTTTCGGTCAGAAGACGGTCCTGAGCGGAGGCTATATCACATCCGAAACAGGGATGGTGACCGGCCTGCTGGGCCGTAACGGTGCAGGCAAATCCTGTATGTTCCGGGCCCTGATGGGCGGCCTCCGGGTGGAGAATGTGATGGTGAGCATCGATGAGAAGCCTGTCAACCGGCAGATTATCGGCAAGTCCATCAAGTATTTGCCGCAGGGGAGGCTGATTCCGGAGGGAATGAAGCTGCGCCGGGCGTTCGATCTCTATGGCGTGAACTACTGGACCTTCGTGAATCATTTTCCGAAGTTCTCACGGTATTTTGATTCACCCATTTATGAACTCTCCGGCGGCGAGGCCCGCCTGGCCGAACTGTATCTGGTGCTGCACAGCGACGCTCCCTTCTATATTCTGGACGAGCCCTTCACCCAGGTTGACCCGGTGAACATTGAGGATGTGAAGGCCCTGATTCGCGAACGTGCCAAAGACCACGGCATCATCATCACCGACCACAACTACGACGCCATCTCTTCCGTTGCCGACAACCTCTTTGTCATCGCCGACGGCTACACCAACCCGGTCCGGAGCCGTGAGGACCTGGTGCGGCACGGCTATCTGCGGGGCGGGGCTTCCGTTTCGGAACCATAAGCACCCTCGCTTGTAGAGAGGGCCCGGATAAAGGTGGAGAAATGGATTAACGGACTTAAATAACCTTTTTAGCCATGAAAGTATTACTCATAAATGGAAGCCCCCGCGCAAAGGGCAACACGTCTATTGCTTTAGCAGAGGTGGCCAGGCAGTTGGAAAAGAACGGGATTGAAAGCGAGACCGTATGGATTGGCAACAAGCCCATTCGTGGGTGCATAGCCTGCAATACCTGCAAGCAGAATCCCGGCGCCTGCGTCTTCGGTGACGATGTATGTAACACTATTAGCGCCAAGTTCGCCGAGTGTGACGCATTGATTGTAGGCTCTCCTGTATATTGGGGGCAGCCCAACGGTGCGCTCATTTCAATCATTCAGCGCGCATTTTACTCCAATGGTGCCAACATTGCCGGAAAGCCTGCAGCATCCATTGCCGTTTGCCGCAGAGGCGGTGCTACTGCATCGTTTGAGACGCTGAATATGCCTTTCCAGATGATGAATATGCCGTTGGTGACGTCGCAGTACTGGAATATTGTCTATGGACGCGAACCGGGCCAGGCAGCTCTCGACACGGAAGGTCTTCAAACCATGCGCACCCTGGCCAACAATATGGCATGGCTGCTGAAATCCACAGGTGGCAAGCCTGCACCCGGACGTGGCGACGAACCATGGGAACCTATGCATTTTATCAGGTAAATCGGAATTGTATGAAGCTCAGTAAAGACCAGATTCGTATCATCAAGTCGGAAGCGATTTCCGTCTGTACTTTTATTGTATTTTACCCGCTGGCGATGTTCCTGTTCGGCAAGCAGATGTCATGGAGTGACTTTTTCCTGTTTGCCGGAATCATGATTGTTATTGGGATTCTTCTCGGGCTTTTCCTTACAGTTGGTTCAAAAGTACCGACACAAAAAGATAAGTAAATTCCCTGTTTATCGAAATGAATCGGCCCCTGCAGCCCTTATGGTTACAGGGGGGCTTACTGTGATGGGGAAACGTCCCGAGGGCGCTCCGGGAACGCCCCGCCGGAACTAACGTGTGGCGTTATTCTGCACTAGCTCCGGTAGTTAAGCAAGCAGAAAATAGCCCCCGGTGCCGATTAGTGCTTGTTCCCCGGGGTAAAAAGGTGGGGGAGCAAGCAGAAATCATTAATCCAGCTCGGTTCGTGCTTGCTTGTCTACGGTAATGTGGACAAAAGTGGGACCAATCTGGGACCATTTAATGAAGCGTTTATACTGTATTATACTATATTGACGTATTAACCTTTATTGGGGGTTGATGATTTTGTAAAATATATTTTATAAATTTGTAAAACGAATTTTAAGAATATGCAATACGAAAGACAACACTTGGCCATATTAAAAAGCCGGATGGCCGAACCCCGCAGGAGGATGCAGATTATCATGGGACCCCGTCAGGTGGGTAAATCCACCGTCGTATTTCAATACTGCGATGGCATTGACACTCCGTACGATTACTTTGCTGCCGATGCTGTGAATCGTTTCGATACAACGTGGATTCCAAATCATTGGCAGGAAGCCCGCATGAAGATGGATCTCCATGGGGATAAGGAGCGCATCCTCATCATAGACGAAATTCAGAAGATTGATGGATGGAGTGAGCAGGTCAAAAAAGAATGGGACGAGGATACCAGAAAGAAACGCAATCTGAAGGTCATTCTCCTGGGCTCATCACGTGTCCTCCTTCAGAAAGGACTGAATGAATCTCTCGAAGGAC
>JAFZBM010000119.1 GCA_017561765.1 Bacteroidales bacterium
CCCACCACTTTGAGGCTTACTGCCTTGCCGGCAAGATTGTCAATCTTCTGCACGCAGCCTGTCAGGAGAAGAAGGATTCCTATGCTCAATAGGACAAAGCTTGATAATTTCTTCATTTTCTTGTCCTCCTTTTACTCCCAATAAGTTGATAGAGAGGCATCGCCGGCGAAATCGTGTGTTTCTACCGCCTGTCCCATGGAAAGCACTTTCGTGTTGTACTCAATGGAAGCTCCCAGCAGACACGTATCCAGGCCATACTCAACCTGGCTTAGTATGCGAGGGGGCAAGTAAGTCTTTTTCCTCTTCATTGTTACAAAAATTTTATATTTTTTTATTTCAATCTTTTTAATTTAAGCCGATTATCGGCAGCGCGGCACAGTGTCACGAAAGCATTATATATATTATAGTCATATATACACTAACCAACCTTGCAACAATTAAACGCGTAGCCGCAAAGGTAAGTATTTTTTCTTTAATACTATATATAAATTGGAAAAAAATGCCGATTTTTGAGGGAAAGAAAGTAGAGATATGAAAAAACTGACAGTCTTCTTCATGCTTGCCGTCGTCGGCATCCTTCCCGGACGCGCCCAGACCATAAGCTACGGCAACTATCACCAGTTACGGCAGCCCATCCCCATCATCCTTGACACCGATTTCGGCAGCTGCACCGACGATTTGTTCTCCATCGTGATGCTCTACCATTACATAGAGGACGGTCTCGTGGACCTGAAGGGAGTGATCGTGGACAGGGAGGGGGACAGGAACGCCGTGCTCGTGGATATTTTCAACCGGTATTACGGGCACCCGGACATCCCGATTGCCCTGGAGCGGAACGGCGTCAAGGACCCCTATGATTTCATCCCCTATAGCCGTCTGGTTGATTTCAAGAAGGCCGACGGCGACTGGCTGTATCCCCGTTCCATCGACCCGGCGTCCCTCCCGGAGGGCTACAAGTTCTACCGCAAGTTGCTGAGCGAAGCAGAGGACCATTCGGTGGTGGTTGTGGCGATCGGCATGATGACCTGCCTGTCGCAGCTGTTCGAATCGGGCGCCGACGAATTCTCCCCGCTGGACGGAGTGGAGTTGTTCGGGCGCAAGGTGAAGGCCGTTTATGTGCAGGCGGGGCATTTTGACGGGAACGACAATTTCAGCGGCTACAATATGCGTACGGCCTCTGAAGCCGCCGCCGTTTTCTACGACAAGCTGCCGTCCAACGTGGACCTGGTGCTGTCTCCCACCAACGTGGGCGAAATGATGGACTACACATCCCGGGACATACTTATCGACCTGTCATACACTGCGTTGCACCCCATCAAGACCGTCTATACCCAGTTCGACTGCGAGGTGGGCCAGCGTATGTGGGATACCAACTGCGTGGTGAATGCGGTCCTGGGCGACGGTGAATACAACCTGTCCCCGAGGGGCCGGGTGCAGTACCTCGACCGCGGGGAGGCATCGCAGATGATTTTCACGCCCGATCCTGCCGGGAACGCCCGCTACCAGCTCCCGGGCGATACTTTCTTTGCGGAAGAGAAGGTGATGGACATCCGTCGGCATACCCGTATGAACCCTCATCCCGCCGGCTGCTCCATCGAGGCGCCCCAGGTGCAGCTGACGGGTGTCGATGCCGAAGAATGGGTGCGGCAGCGCATGGACCAGCTGACCGACAAGTACATGGGCGCCGCCGGCAACACGCTCGATCCCAACGAGGTGCTTCAATTGTTCCGTCCGCTCGGGTACACCGGCACCAACGCTTCCGATTTCAGCGGCGCCGGGCTGCTGCTGTACAAGAATATCTTCGGTCAGATGATGCAGAAGGCGCTGCGGGAGGGCGTACGTGACCTCACTATCGTCATCGGCCCGCCGTCTTCGGGCAAAAGCACCGCCGTGCGCCATTTGGACCTGAGCAAATCGGGCCTGATCTGCGACGGCATCCCTTCGGGCGACGGAGTGCTTGCCTCCATAATAAGCAGCGCAAGGGAGCAGGGGATGGACAGAATCACCGTCGTGCCTGTGTACAACGACATCCAGACCTGCCTGAAGAACAGCCTGTCGCAGGGCGGCGCGACCAAGCGCTACAACGGGCTGGACGGACTGGTGGCCGCCTACCGCAGCAACGAGGGGCTGCTGGCGGGCATCCACCGGGAGTTCCCCGACATCGCCATTCAGCCGGTAGATTGCTCCCGCAACCAGGGCCCCCGCCCGGTAAGTACGGCCAAAGCCCTGAAATGGAGCTACAAAGTAAGTTCCGGCGATATTGACGGACTGCTCTCCACGCTGCTGACTGCCGTGAACAACGGTGAAATAGGCTTGGGCTCACTGCGCGCCGCCGCCGGCGACCTGTATTCCATCCCCGGTCTCAGCGCCAGGGGCCGCACCCTTGCCGACACCATCAACGCCCGCATCGACGAGTCGCTGAAGGAGTATATTCAGAGGTAGAGGCGCTTTTTGTTATATAGATTTTGAATTATGCTCTAAAAACATTATGTTTGCGGAGCATAATTATTATTAACATGGAGTTCGTTGATCGTAAAGAAGAGCAAAGAAGGTTGGAGGCCCTGCTGAATGCGGATAAACCGGCTTTTGTCGTGATTCGTGGCCGCCGCCGTGTAGGGAAATCCGCCCTGATTGCCAAGGTGCTTAATCAGGATGATATTTATTATGAGGCCGACAGGAGCGCGACTTCAAACCAGATTGCATCCTTCGCCGCGGTTGTGGCGCATCATTTCCCGGATTTTCCGGAAGCCATATACAGCGATTGGAGAACGATATTGGTCGCTATAAACCGTTGGCTGGGCAGCAAGATCACAGTATGTCTTGATGAATTTCCGTATCTGGCTGAAAGTGACCCATCGTTACCTTCCGTTATACAAGGGCTTCTGGATGACGGTAAATTGCAGTACAATCTCATATTGTGCGGATCTTCCCAGCGGATGATGTACGAATTGACACACGACGAGCAGGCCCCGCTTTATGGACGCGACGATGCGGATTTCAAGATGAACCCCATCCGCCTTCCATATTTACAGGAGGCTCTGCATCTTAGTCCAATAGAGACTATTGAGAATTATGCAGTATGGGGCGGAGTCCCACGGTACTGGTTGCTAAGGGAGTCTTCCAGCGGTTTGCGGGATGCTATAGACAAACATATTCTTTCCAATCTCGGGGCACTTTATGAAGAGCCGCTCCGTCTGTTTCGCGATGACATTAAAGATATAGTTAAAACCTCTACCATTATGTCAATTGTGGGTGGAGGCTCGCATCGTTTAAGTGAGATAGCATCACGCTGCAACGAACCGGCTACCAATCTTTCCCGTCCTCTTGCCAAATTGGTTGACCTTGGTTATTTGGAGAAAGAAACCCCTTTTGGAGAATCGGTCCGTGACAGCAAAAAGAACCTGTATCGAATTGCAGATCCTTTCTTGAGCTTCCATTTCAAGTTTGTGTCGGCCAACCGTTCGTTCATCGAAATTGGCCGGCGTGCGCCCATTGATATTATGCTTGAACGGGACCTGCCAGGTCATTTCGGCTATTGGTGGGAGCATTTGTGCAGGGATGCTGTTTCCGGTAATTACATAGATGGGGTTTTGTTTGGAGAGGCCAGGCGTTGGTGGAGCAAGGATGTGGAGCTGGATGTTGTAGCCGAGTCAATAGACCATAAAACCATACTGATAGGAGAGTGTAAGTGGACGGAAGGCGAGAACGGACGCTTGATGACACGGACGCTGGAAAGAATTGCAGCCAACCTGCCATTTACTGCGGGCAAAAATGTTATGTTTAAACTATTTACGAAAGTCCTCCCCGATGAAGATCAGGGAAATGCCATCCTTCCGGAAGCAGTAATCAACGCCCACAAAGACGAGTCGCTGAAGGAGTATATTCAGAGGTAGTGGCGCCGTCTCCTTCTGCTACAGCGAGTCGCCGAAGTCCTGGCGGAATTTCTTGGCAAGGTCTTCCTGCCAGTAGCCGATTTCCTTCATGCGGCCGAAGAAGAATCGGAGGACTTTGGGTTCTTCCTCCCACTCCAGGCCGCCGATGAGGGAGCGGTTGTCGTAGAGCCACTTGACGCGGTCGGCACAATACTTGACCTGCGATAGTGTGAACACGCGTCGGGGCATCGCCAGGCGCAGCAGTTCCAGCTCTGCGTAGCGTTCCGTGCCGTCGGGTTCGCGCTGCTCGCTCATCGTACCGCGCTCCATGCCGCGTATGCCGCCGGCGATGTACAGCGCCGCTCCCACCGCTGCCGCGGGATACTGGTTGTGCGGCAGGTTGGGAACGATTTCGGAGCAATTCAGGTGCGCCCCGAGGCCGCCCGCCGGCTTGATCACCGGTACGCCGTACTTGTCAAGTTCATCCACGAGGTAGGCGATGAATTCGGGACCCTGGCTGATGTACTCCATGTCCAGCGACTCCAGCAGGCCCACCGCCATCGCCTCCATCGACCTTACCTCCATGCCTCCGTAGGTCAGGAATCCTTCGTACAGCGGCACGAATTCCATCATTTCGTCGGTGAATTTCTTGTCGTGGGACGTGATGATGCCGCCGCGGGAGAAGCCGAGCTTGCGCGCGCTGAAGTAGATTATGTCGAAGCGGTCGGCAAGAATATGGTATATCTCCTTGGTCGTCATGAACTTGCATCGGGGCTCGCGCATCTTCATGAAGTACACGTTGTCCTGTAGCAGGGAGGCGTCGAGCACGCTCTTCACCCCGAATTCATGGCAGATGTCGGTCACCGCCAGCATGTTCTCCAGCGACACCGGCTGCCCGCCGATTAGGTTGGTGCCCGCCTCTACGCGCACGAACGCCACCTTGTCGGGCCCCAGCTCCTTGATGCACTTGTGGAGGGCCTTGAGGTCGAAATCGCCCTTGAAAGGATCGTCCGTCTGGGGGATAAGTCCCTTCTTGTCAACCAGTTCCACCACTTGCCCGCCCAGGCGGGTGATGTGCGCTTTGGTGGTGGTGAAGTGGAAGTTCATCAGGGTGTACATCCCGGGCTTCACGTAGGCCTCGGCGAGAATGTTCTCCGCCGCGCGCCCCTGGTGGGCCGGAAGCACGTTGTCGGTTCCGAAAACCTCCTTCACCGCCTCCTTGACCCGGTTGAACGTCTCGCTGCCGGCATATGCGTCGTCGGCGATGCTCATCGACGCCACTTGACGGTCCGACATTCCGTTAACCCCGGAATCGGTAATCATGTCGAGGTAAATATCGCGGTTCTGGAGAAGGAACGTGTTGTTGCCCGCTTCCTGGATGCATTTGAGGCGCTGTTCAACGGGAAGAAGCTGGAGTTTCTGGACGACACGCACCTTGTGCATCTCGAGCGGCACCTGGTTTTCAGGCTGGTAGAACTTGACTGGCATAATATAATAATCGGAAAAAGTAAGCGCAAATTTAACAAAAAAGATAACACAATTCAATTATTTTCCCTAACTTTGCCCCAAATGCGCCTTTGTGAACAGCATCGGCCCCGAAAAAGACTTTAACTAATAATTAATATTACCGCTTATGGAAAAAACAATTTATGAAGAGCCCCAGGTAAGGGTGCTTGAAGTCTGCACTGGAAAAGTCTATATGACCAGTGGAGAGAGAATGCGTACCGTTGAAGGATCATGGGACGAAGAATAAAGGAGGAACGATTATGAAAAAGTATTTATTTATTGTAGCCGTTGCTACCCTGTTCTTCTCCTGCAACAAAGAACTCGAGCCCACTGCTCCTACTACTACCGACCGCTTCACCTTTAAGGCTTCCATCGAGCAGCTTGCTGAGCCGACCAAGGCCACTATCAATGGAAGTAATCAGCTTGTCTGGGCTCAAGATGATAAGATTGGCATCTATGTGACAACCAGTAATTGGACTGACAAGAACCAGCCCTTCACTCTTGATGGAGAAGGTGGTGCAACAACGGGGGATTTTAAGTGGGATTATAATGGAGACTTCCCCGCTGCAGATGCTACTGCCGCTTTCTTCCCTTGGCAAGGTACTGGTTCCGATAAAAACAATGTTGCTAACAGTTCCATTTACTTCAAACTCCCAGGATCTTATAGTAATTATACTTCCGGGCAGATGTTTACTCCTCTTGTGGCAAAGTTAAACGGAAGCACTGATCCTATAGCATTCAAGCATGCCGGTGCTGCAGTAAAGGTAACCTTTAACAACCTGCCTGCCGGTGTTCACTCCCTTGGTATGACCGTAGATGGTCAGCAGGTTTATGGTGATTTCAGCGTTGAAATTGAAAATGCCGGAACTGCAGCCATGACTCCAGATAATGTCGTTGCCACAAATAACACCATTTGGCTCAATATTGCCCCGGCTGATGCAGAACGCGAGTTCACCTTCCTCTTCCCCGTTCCTGCGCTTACTACCCCGAAACTCTCGTTCCAGATGTACGATGAGAACAACATTCTGGTATGGCAAAAGAACTTGAAGGCCCAACCCTCAAGTCTTGGTCGCGGTGATGTTCTTGTAATGCCCGCACTTGATAACATTAATCCGTATGCCCAGTTCAAGGAAATAAGCAGTAAGTGGACTGTGATTGGAACCGCTAACGGCTCCAATTGGGACAAGGATTTTGCCATGTTTACCGATGGAACTATTTGTATCGCCAAGGGTCTTACATTTGAGGCAAATGGCGAGTTTAAGATTCGTCAGAATAAGAGTTGGGATAATGCTTCTTATGGCAATAATGGTAACAATGTTGTAGTTTCGGCGGCCGGCTCCTATGACATCATTTTCAACTCTGAAACCAAGGAGGTTAAAGCTGTTCCCTCAAAATGTGCATACCCTGACGCCAATGTTGATGTAACATTGTATTTCTGTGCGGCAAACCCTGTTTCAAAGGCTTGTTTATCAAGTTATGGTTTGGGCTGCACCGAAGCTTGGCCTGGTCACGAATTAACCGAATCAGAAATATTCTCTGGTAGCCGATGGTATAAATTCACAATTGCTGCAGCTTCCGTTTGGGGTAAACAAATTAAGTACTATTTTCATGGTGGATCTTGGGCGACGTCTGAATCAACCGCTGATTTCTCTAACATGAAAACTGAGTATTATTTCATAGCGGCAAAAGACCAACTCGCGACACAGTTGAATGTTAAGCCTATGGCCCCCGAAATCACTATTGATGGTACTTTTGCAGATTGGGCAGATGTTGTCGGTACCACTAAAGCTAGCGATACTGGGAATGTATCCTTGTTGAAGGCGTATACGGATGGTACGGATTTGTATTTTTATAATAAAATGACGCCAGGGGATGGTGTGACCTTTGATCTCTCCGGATGGCGATATTTCCGTATGTACTTTGATACTGATAATGATGCAACGACAGGTTGGGATACAAGTCACTGGCTTTATGCGGGTTCGGATTCTATCTTATATGGAGAAGATGGAAATAAGCACTGTATCCTTGTTTATCATAGTAAGGCGGGAGTTGAAAATGCTGATATAAACGGTGTTTCTGGCACATATGTACTTAAGTCTGTTTCTAACGCAGACGGAACTATCGAGGTTGAGTTAAAGTTCTCCTTATCAGAATTAGGCACAATCTCTGGTGATGAGATTAAGATATTCACAAGTGGTTCTGTTGCCTCAGATCAAGCCGTATATGGCATCATTAATATGATAGTTCCAAGTGCTTCCTAGCAACGTAAACAAACATTTATAAATTTTTACGCCGCGGTCCAACATTTTTTGAGCCGCGGCGTTTATAATACCATTATTGGCACTGGCGGTATATCTACTAACTTAGCAATTAAGCATATTGATATAATACATTATAGCAGCCACTTTCGGTGAGTAACTGGTTGTAGTTGAAACCAACCTTCGGCAGAATGATACAATATCAAGAGGAGATTGACTGGAAGGGGTGCCGCCGCCGGAATGTAGGGTCTCCGGCGGCTACGGCGCACCGCTGCGGGGAGCAACAACCCGTAAAGGGCTCTCCTCGCGGCGGCCGTCCAGGTGCAAACGGCTGTTGTTTTGAGACCGGACTGCTGGTTTTTCCCTTTTGCCGCCGCCTAAGCCCATCCTCCGGGAGAAAAACGGCCTATTTTGCTCCTGGAACAGAAGTTTTTCTATCATACGGGAGAGAATCGGTTCTTTTTGCTCCCGAAACGGAAGTTTTCCTGTCCTGCGGGAGAGAATCGTACCATTTTGCTCC
>JAFZBM010000120.1 GCA_017561765.1 Bacteroidales bacterium
CCTTCGAGGCCTATGAGGCCACCTTCCCTGCAAAGGAAAAGGACTTCCAGCCAGGCCAACTGCCGCAGTTCTGCCAGAGCTGCGGCATGCCTCTCACGAGCAGGGAGGACTGCGGCACGAATGCCGACGGCAGCGTCAATTACGATTATTGCCAGTATTGCTACAAGGATGGAAAGTTCCTGCAGGAATGCTCAATGGATGAGATGATCGAACACTGCGCCCAGTTCGTGGACGAGGTGAACAAGAACATGCCGGAGCCCATGACAAAGGAACAGTACAAGCAGATGATGTACGGGTTCTTCCCGATGCTCAAAAGGTGGAGAAGATGAAGAGCAGAAGATACCTGTTAATAGTCCTGTCGGCATTCATGGCCCTGCAACTGCCGGCCCAGGACATGACGCATTTCAAGCGGGTCGTAAAGGAACTGAGTTCTGCCAGGTATCAGGGTCGCGGGTATGCGAGGGACGGTGCCAACAAGGCGGGTAGTACCTTGAGAAGGAGTTCAGGAAAGCGGGCGCGGATGAAGTGATCCTGCAGCCTTTTACCATTGACATCAATACTTTCTGCGGCGATATGGGGATGTGGGCTGACGGAAGGAAACTCCGTGCGGGGGTGGATTTCTCCATGCGTGAGTATTCCCCGGGCGTGCATGGGGAGTTCCCGGTGTACCATGTGGATACCATGAGCTTTGACGCTGACCGGCTTTTAGAGGACCTTGCCAGGCCGGAGAATGCCAATTGCCTTGTCTGCTGCGAGTTCTGGTTCACATACAGTCACCGCGAGGTCTTTTCACGCCTGCAGAAGGCGGGAGAGTGCGCGAATGCCGGTCTGCTGTATACCTGGACAGCGCCCATCAAGTTCTACAAGGCATATGGCGAGAAGGTGGTGGACAAACCCATCATCTGGGTCACTCCCGAGGCCATTGAAGGCGTTCAGCGCGTGAAGGTGAATGTCGAAAACAAGTTTCTGGAAGACCATGGCCTGTTCAACGTCATCGCCAAGGTGGAGGGGGAGAAGCATGACAGTTGCTATGTTTTCACTGCGCATTACGACCATCTCGGCAATCTTGGCAGGAGGGTGTATTATCCCGGAGCCAACGACAATGCTTCCGGTACCGCAACGATAGTCACACTGGCGGCGCATTATGCCAGGAACAAGCCGGAGTACGATATGTATTTCGTGGCATTTTCCGGTGAGGATGCCAACCTGCGCGGCTCCACATACTTCGCGGAGCATCCCGTGGTGCCGTTGAGTCAGATCGGGTATCTGTTCAATATCGACATGATCGGCGATGACAACCCCGCATTGTACTGTGAGGTGAGCGATGCCGGGATGGGCCGATATCCTGACTTCGAGGCAGTCAATGCCGAGAAGGGACTTTTCACGGAGCTCAACCGCGGCGACCTGGCCGCCAACAGCGACCATTATCCTTTCGCCGTCCGCGGTGTCCCCTGTATCTTCCTTGAGAATCAGGAGGGTAGCGCCTTTCCGCATTACCATACCCCGGCAGACAACATGAAGACGGTCAGGTTCGAGAGTTACGAACCTGTATTCAAGCTGGTCACTGGCTTCATCGGGAAGTGACGGAAACCGGAATCCACTTTTTTTTCACTTTTTCCCAACCTTTCGGGCGGAGTATGCGTTATAGCTATGAAACCGCCCGTAAAGGGATGGGGAAAAGTTGAACGATTAAAAACGAATATTATGGATTTGATTGGTGCTTTAATTCCGATTGCCGTATGCGTGGTACTGCCCGTGTTGATCGTATGGTTTGTCAGCCGCGTTCGGCAGAACGAAACGAACCGCAAAGCGGAGATTATGCTGAAAGCCATTGAAAACGGCGTAACCCTTGATCCCCAAATGTTTAAAATGAATGACAAGAAAAAGGCCTCTATCAAGAAAGATCTGCTTGACAAACTTACCGGAGCCTGCATCACCAGCCTTATGGGCACTGCCTTCCTGACTGCCGGACTATTGTTCGCATTCCATCCCGTCTGGCGCGTATTCATTTCCCCGAGCCTGTTGATTGTCGCCGGAGGAGTCATGCTGGCAGTCGGTATAGGTCTCTTCATCTCCTATTTCACCGGCAAGAAGATGCTGGCAAAGGAGATCGAGGCCGAGGAGAAAGAGCTTTTCGAGCAAAAATAACCCATGACCAGGGAGCGGTTCATCTCCGAGGTGAGGGCGTGCCAGGGACAGCTGCGGCGGTTCCTGGCATCGCTGTGCGGTGATACCGCTCTCGCCGACGACATCGCTCAGGAGGCTTTGGTCAGGGCTTATGTGGCTTCGGGCCGTTTCATAGGAAATTTCAAGGCCTGGCTGTTCCGTATTGCATACAACTGTTTCATTGACAATCTGAGACGTGTCCGCCAGCCTGCGGCAGACCTGGACGCGCCGGAGGCCCTTCATGTCGCCGGAGGCGAGGAGTCGGACGCATCTTTCAAGCATGAGGAGCTGCAGCGTGCGCTGGCAAGGATCCCCGAAAAGGAAAGGACCGCCATTGTGCTGCATTATTTCGAAGACTTGCCGGTCAAGGAGATTGCCACGGTGATGGACATTCCTTCAGGGACCGTCAAGTATTACCTTTCGGTGGGACGGGACCACCTCAAACAATACATCCGCTTATGAAGGACATAGAACAATATCTTCGCCAGAACAAGCCGGAGACTCCGGACGAGGGACAGTTTATCATCGAGACCAATGCCAGGCTCAGCAATGTGGAGGGCATAAAGGGAACAGTGGATGCGGAGCGTCATCGCGGACGCCTGATGCTGGTCATTGCTCTTGTGGCCGGACTTGTCATAGGATGTCTCTTCACGCTCTTCGTTGTGTTCTTTCCCGTTCCATCGATTGAAACGGAACTGTCGGCTTTCTCCAAAGCAATCGTATCCCTGAAGGAATGGGAGGCGCTCCTGCTGGTTCCGGTCGCCGCATGTGCCATAGCTCTTGGAGTTTTTTTGATGAACAGGAAGAAGGAGGTTCTTTAGGTTTTTAAAAAATTTTCATTACATTTGTTATTATGTTACTAAAGATCATACTCCTCATCCTGTTCTTCGCCGTAATGACCGGCGTTGGCATCTATTGCCGCAGAACCGCTTCTGACGTACAGGGATTCGTGCTTGGAGGCCGCAATGTCGGCTCCTGGCTTACCGCATTCGCATTCGGTACATCTTATTTCTCGGCCGTCATCTTTGTCGGATACGCCGGACAGTTCGGCTGGAAGTACGGTCTTTCAGCAACTTGGATCGGAATAGGCAACGCCCTGATAGGCTCGTTGCTTGCGTGGAGGATCCTCGGACGCCGCACGCGCCTCATGACGCAGCATCTGCAGAGCGCCACGATGCCGGACTTCTTCGGGAAGCGTTTCTTCAGCAATGCGCTCAAGGTCGCTGCGTCCGTGATCGTGTTCGTTTTCCTGATCCCTTATACCGCTTCGCTTTATAATGGATTGTCGAGGCTTTTCAGCATGGCCTTCAACGTGGATTACGTGTGGTGCGTGCTGGGTATGGCCCTGCTCACCGGCGTTTATGTGCTCGTAGGAGGCTATATGGCAACGGCGGTGAATGATTTCATCCAGGGATTGATAATGTTGGTCGGAATCTGCGCCGTGATCGCTTCCGTGCTCAACGGCAACGGAGGCTTCAGCGCGGCTGTAGCCAGCCTCTCGCAGATACAGTCCGAGGCTGCTCCCAATCTCAACGGCGCTTTTGTGTCGTTCCTGGGACCGCAGCCCATTTATCTGCTGGGCGTCGTCCTGCTGACCTCCCTCGGTACTTGGGGACTTCCGCAGATGGTGGGCAAGTTCTACGCTATCCGCAACGAGGCCGCCATACGCAAGGGTACGTTCATCTCGACTTTCTTTGCCATCATTGTGGCAGGAGGCTGCTATTTCCTCGGTGGATTCGGCCGGCTGTACGGCCAGAGCATTGAGTATGCTGCGAACGGTACGCCTATTTACGACAGTATAGTCCCGTCCA
>JAFZBM010000014.1 GCA_017561765.1 Bacteroidales bacterium
CGCTACGGCAGCGTGTGGGTGGTGACGGGTCCCATAGTTGGACAGAACCGTTACGGAACCATAGGCGATCGTGACGTAGTGGTACCCGATTCGTTCTACAAGGCCCTTCTTGTGCGCCGCTCCGACGGTTCCTACAGCGCAATTGCCTTTGTCATGGACAATGACGACGAGCGCTATTACTTGAAAGACTGCTCCATGAGTGTTGACGAACTCGAAGCCCTCACCGGCTTTGACTTCTTTCCCGCTCTTGACGACAAGATCGAGGAAAGGGTTGAATCTAAGGTGCGCCTGAGCGACTGGGGAATAAAATGACAATGATATTATAACCATATAACTATTTAATTATGCGCGTTTTAGCTTACATTCCGCCATTCTGTCGGTTCTATGAAACGGATCCGATGGAAGTTCTGTGTCAGTCCGGAGCCAATAGCGTCCCTATTGACTACGAGGACGAAGAGATTCCTCTTAATTAAAATCAGTGTGCCATGAAAAAGATTTTATTCGTATTTGCAGCCCTCTGCGCTGCCGTGCTTTATTCTTGCACACCTAAGGAACTTGAGATCGAAACTCCCGTACAGCAGGGAGAGGAGACTGTTGTCAATCTGATTCCCCTTACCATTACCGCCAGCCTTGAAGGCACCAAGGCGGACATGGTTGAAACCACTTGGACCTGGAAGTCCGGCGACAAACTCGCCGTGTACGACGGTACCGCCAAGCGTGAGTTTACTCTTGACGAAACCAGCGCCGATACAGGCGTGGCCAAGTTTACCGGTGAGGTAGCCGAGGGCTTCACTTCCCTTCAGGCCGTATTCCCCTTTGAAGCGGCAGGCGACACTTTTGATACGCCTATCATTCCTGCGGTACAGACCATTCCTGACGGGGCAACCATCGACCCGAATGCAATGATCGCCACTGCCGCACGTGCCGAGAAGAACGGAGACGACTACACTTTCTATTTCACCAGCGGAGTAAGCCTGCTTCGTTTTGCTGTTCAAGGCGGGGTGTCCAAGGTAATCTTGCACATCGCCACCAAGGACGAAACCATTGCCGGTGAATCTCCTTCGGTTGAGGTTAATCTTGCCGGAACCGAAGGAACCCGTTACTGGGTTGCCGTCAATCCTGCCAAGTACTCGGGTCTCTATGTCTTCTCTAAAGCATCGGATGATAATTATTATCTGAGGCAGACCGACGCCGAAATCGACCTCAGCGCTCCCGGCAAAGCCAAGAACCTCGGCACCCTCGCCGTCACCGCCGACAATCAAGTCGATGTCATCGAGACTGGGGATCAGCTGGTATCCTACCTGGCCGAACCTTACAACCGTGGTTTCATCGTCAAGGATCTTGACCTCACGGGCAAGACTGTCACCACTTGCGATAGCTTTGAAATGACTTTCAACGGTCTGTGGCATTCGATTAATAATTGGACGTCAGCCGGTGTTCCTCTGTTCAATAAGAACTATGGAATCATCGAGAATTTCACAATTGACAAATCCTGTTCTTTGAATTTGCCGGAGACACTTTCCGGTCCAGTAGCCTTTGTGGTGGTTAATAATTACCAAACTGTGTCCGGCA
This sequence comes from Bacteroidales bacterium, assembly GCA_017561765.1. Lineage (GTDB taxonomy): Bacteria > Bacteroidota > Bacteroidia > Bacteroidales > UBA932 > Cryptobacteroides. The sequence goes on from JAFZBM010000014.1 coordinate 1,573, forward strand.
TTGTCAATAATGCTGATATTACCGGTACGGTTGATTTTGGAGGCGGCCGCGCCGCTGCCATAGTGGGCTTGTGCGATGCTAAGGATTTAGGGCATGGCATTACTGTCAAGGATTGTGTGAACAATGGTAACATTACCCTTAATACCGTGGCCAATACTGGTGGTACTCAATATGTAGGAACGGTACTTGGCTCAATGGGCAATTCTACGGAAAATGTCATTGAAAACTGTACGAACAATGGTAATCTTACCATTACCTGCACAGGAACCAACACTAAGAACTTTTATATCGGCGGCGTTGCTGGTGGTACCACCAACGGAAGCCAGAATATTGGCCTTAAGAATAACGGTGATGTAACTCTCACTTGTGCAGGCCATTCTGCAGCACTTTGCCTTGCGGGTATTTCCAGCTATACAACTGGTTGTGTAACGGACTGTGAAAATACAGGCAAGATCACATTCCACTCCGACGCGGCTTTGAAAGCCACATTTGTCTCCGGTATTGCCGGCTATTTTGCGAGCAATACAATGTCCGGTTGTGTAAACCGTGGTGATGTGTCAGTTGAGGCTGGTTATATTGCCGGACGGAATAATATTGGCGATCTTACTGCTGAGTCTGGTAAAGAATTATCATTCGTTAGCGGTAACGCTATTGCAGCCGGTTTGTCAATAGGGGGCTTGGTTTCCGCCACTGGCAGGAATCCAGTTTTTACCGACAGTAACAATTATGGAAATATCAGCCTTTCTCTTACAGATCCGGCCAATGCTTCTGTTGGCACCAACACTGCCGCACGTCCTTCTGCCGGTGGTCTTGTCGGAGACTGCTCCGGTCCTATGACTGACTGTAACAACTATGGTGACGTTACAGTTAATATTGGAAACGGCACTGAGTTTACTGCCCCGAATGCCGGTTATACACTTTATGTTGGTGGATTGGTTGGATCCAGCTGGAATTTCAGCGGCGCCACCACAAAAACAGGCAATGATTATAATGCCCGGAATAAATTCACTCTTACAAACTGTAACAATAGCGGGAGCATAAGCGTTCATTCTGACAACACTCATAGTACAAACCATGCTTATGGCGGACTCGTCGGCTGGCCTCAGTCAGAAGATGATACAGCGGTTTATGTTGCAAAGAACTGTAACAATTCAGGAAATGTTACAGCAAGTGGCAGCGTTAAGGCTCGAGTTGGTGGAATCCATGGAGGAACTGGCCGTATTGACGGCTGTACTAACACTGGTACCATTACCATCATATCTGGACAGAGTGGTTCTGTTGCAGGAAGTGTGGCCGGATTCCATAGCCGGAGTCATTCTTTATCCAATTGTAATGCTTACGGTAAAGTTGAAGCAAAGGTGCCTGTTACTGGTTTGGGAGGCCTTGTAGGTAATCTTGGTAATTATGCATTTACCGGCATGCTCGGGTGCGCTGTTGACTGCGTCCTAGTTGGCGGTCCTGAAGGTGGTACCGGTCTTGTCGTGGGTTTGTTTAACGGAACAACCAAGGCCATCACCCTTGGCTCCGAGGCCGATCCGATTGAGGTGGCCGGCTTTGTGGACGGCACTGCCATTACCAGCAGCAATGCGGCTGGTTATCTGTGTGGCTCGACCAATTATACTGAAGGTACCCACACCATCTTCGCCAATTGCGAAAATGCAACGGCTCCTACCTATCGTCTCTATGTGATGGATGAAAAGGTCGCTACGGGCGGAAGCTGGGGCTCCACCAGAACTATTTGGTACAGCTCTGAAGCAGGCGACATTGCTTGTGCTGGCACGGAAGCTTCGGGCGATTATACATACAATTACTTCGACCTCACTTCCGATGTCGTCGGTCAGACCATCGACATTTATTATAAAGGCGTGGGTGAGCCCGATAAACCCTGCGAGGTAAAGATTACATTGACGGTCCAGTCAAGCGTGAAGAACTACTACTACCGCACCGACGGTGTTCAGGTAGCCGCAGTTACCAATCCTTCGTCTCCGGAGGCCCTTGATGCAACTCCGAGAATCTACGTCAGGTCCAGCAGCGATAACCTTAACTGCCATATGTGGGGCGGAGCAGAGGGCACCGCATGGCCCGGCAATGCCTTCACGACACTGTCTTCGAAGGAGTATGGCGATTTCTGGCATTACGTAGATCTTCTCCCTGATGCAACCATGTTCATTCTCAATGATGGCAGCCGCCAGACTGGTGACCTGTCCCTTGCCGACTATACCGCAAGCGACGGCAGCTACTACTTCTACTGGTATCCTGGTGCAGATGCTCCTACCCCGGTTACCTGGTAAGGCAGTGTTTGTACATTGATATTCAATTTCCGGGCAGGACCTCAACGGCTTCCTGCCCGGATTTGTTAGTTCTCCATAGCAGCCGCCACCCTGTCACTTAGGGTTAGCGGCCGTTACTGAAATGTGTGGATGCTTACGTTATAGTGTCGAGATTTCTTCGGCAGACAGGCCGGTGGCCTTGGAAATGGTCTCTGGCGGCACGCCCAGCTGCTTCAAATTCCTGGCGGTTTCAGCTTTGCCCTCAACTCTTCCTTCGGCACGCCCCTCAGCTCTTCCTTCGGCACGCCCTTCGGCAATCCCTTTGGCACGCCCTTCGGCGAAGCCTTCTTCAGTGCCCTTCAGCCTGGCAGTGTAGAGCACACTCTCTTCGGTGAGCTTTTTCATGAATTCGTGCAGGTATTCCATTTGTTCCTCCTTGTTCAGTGCCGCAAACTTACATATTTCAAACAACTTTTGCAAACCGGCATCTTTGTATTCCTGCGGCATCTCTTTCATGGCTCCGATGTCCCTGATTCCGTAAAGGATCAGCTGCTCCGGATGTGGCATCTCCTGCGATTTGAGCTTTGGGAGTTCAACAGTTACATAATGGATGTTGTCCGACAGGCCAATATCACCATATTTCTCGTTTCTTATGGAATAGAGGTTTATGGGCTCCTTCAGTCCTTTAGACTTCTCCATTACAAAATCGGTAATGCCGATGACGTATACCTCCGGAAACAAGTAAGCTCCGGAACCCCTCTTTCCGCGTCTGATGCCGTTCTGGATGGGGAAAGTAGAGTAAAAAATCATTCTCTCACCGAAGTCGATCTGCCCCGCACATTGCATTTCTATCAAGATTTCCTCCTGGGCAGATGTGATGCAGTGCACGTCCAATATGGCTTTCCTGCTTTTCAACCCCGGTCCGACCTCCCCCTGGTTGGCCAGGGCGACAGAAGTGATACCCAAGTGTGGCAGGATGGCGTTAATAAGACGAAGCAGCAGGTCTTCATTGCCCGGTTTTCCAAAAGTAAGAGCAAATGCATAGTCCAGTCGCAAGTCGATAAAGACGTTGCCTTCGGAGATGGTGAGAGTCTTTTGGCGTTTCATAGTAAGATACATGGTTAAGTAATAAACATAATAAAACGCCCGAAATTAATCCGTCGCAGCCATATTGCAATGGATAATTAAGAATCGCTGCCCAAACAGCAATTTCCCTATCTTTTAGGAGAAAAACGAGCTTTTTTTCTCCCCGAACCGCCGACGACGGCCACCCGAAAGCCCTTACCGGCGGCAGTAAACCGGGGCATTTGCTTAATCTTCAAAAAATTATTATTTTCGTGAAAAATATGACACAATAATGGCACAAATACCTACTCCTCACATTGGTGCGCAGTATGGCGAGATAGCCGAGACCGTCATCATGGCCGGCGATCCCTTGCGCGCCCAGTTCATGGCAGAGAATTTCCTCGAGAATCCCGTTCAGTTCAATAATGTCCGCGGAATGCTGGGCTTCACCGGCACTTATAAAGGCAAACGCGTCAGCGTGATGGGCCACGGAATGGGCATTCCGTCAATAGGAATCTACACTTACGAGCTGTACAATTTCTATGGCGTTAAAACCATAATCCGTGTCGGGTCTGCAGGTGCATACAGCACCGACCTCCACATCGGCGACCTTATCCTGGCCCAGGGCGCCTGCACCGATTCCAACTATGGCCGCCAGTATCAGCTGGCCGGGACTTTCGCCCCTATAGGTGACTTTGATCTTATCCGGCGCGCTGCCGACGAGTGTGAGAGGCTCGGCATACGCTACAAGGTGGGTAACGTGCTGTCCACCGACATCTTCTATTCCGACACACCGGTAATCGACGGATGGCTCAAGATGGGTGTCCTGGGCGTTGAGATGGAGGCGTCGGCATTGTATATGAACGCCGCCCGCAGCGGCAACAAGGCCCTCGTCATATGCACCGTATCCGACCATGTCATTACCGGCGAGGTCACAACGTCGGAAGAGCGCCGTACGGCTTTCACCGACATGATGGAGGTCGCCCTTTCGTTGCTGTAAACCTGTCTCCGGAAGGACAAAAAATAACGCCGCTCCAATCGGGGCGGCGTTAATATTATCATAACCCTTTCCTAGATCTGATGCATCTTGATGGAATCGTAGTGGAAGGTGAGTGTTCCGCTGAGTTTTGCATTGTCCTCGGCGGCGGTGAATTTCATCACCACTACAGCATCGTGAACGACACCGTCGTTGGTCTCGTCTGTCATTGAAATGACGATGGAGCTCTTCTTGGGAGATTTGGCGCTGCCGGCTGCGATAGGCTTGTCGAACGCCGCGCTCACGCCCTGTACCGACTCGCCAGTGCCCATGATCTCAAAAGGCATGGTGCTGGTCACGTCGACATTGATGTCATAGTGCTTGGCCTTGATGGTGTATTCGGAAAGATTGAGACCAAGGTTGCTGAAGGTCTTCTGCAGCGTAAAGGATGCGCCCTTCTTCATCTTGATAGGGAAGAGAAGCTTGGCGGAAACTTTGAACTTGTAGCCTGCAGCTGCGGGAGCGATGTCGGCCTTGGTGGTCATGGCCTCGCCGTAAACATTGAATTTAACGGGAGCGGTCAGCTTGCGGCCATTGAAAATGGCTGTAAGCTTGCTGTCCATCACGATCTCCTCGTCGGCATCGACGAAAGGCTTATCGGAAGAAGACTTCTTGAACAGGACGGTGAATTCAGTTCTTCCGGCGGGAACAACGACAACCGCCTGTCCTGTTTCGATGGCCTTTGAGGCCGGCTGGGCCTCGATGTCGATATAGAACTTCACGTTCTTGTCCGAAGGATTGCTCAAAGTGAAGAAGAGCTGGCCGGGATCCAGTTCGGTATCATCGCCTATGCTGGTGTCGCCGACATTTGCCACCATCTCTCCGAAAACCTGCTTCTTGCCGGGCTCGAGAGCGATCTCGTCGGTTGAAACGCCGCTGCCGGTATCCATGCTGTAGCAAAGATCGCCGTTGGCATTCATGTCAAGGAACCTCTCTCCGGAAACGTCGAAAAGCTTGTCCGCACCGACGTTGGCATTCTTGTCAACCTTGACGGGAACGTCCATATCAAAGTTGTTGAACAAGTTGCAAGATACAGCTGCTACTGCTGCAACAGACAACAAAAGAAGGGTGTTTTTAATTTTCATGACCGATGCATTTTAATTAACCAGTTGACAAAGATACGATAAATGAAGAAAAATCCAAAAAAAACCGTAGCTTTGCAACGATGAGCAAGAAAGTCAAATTCAGAACAATAATGCTTCTCACGCTTGCGGTTTTGATACTTGCCGCCGGAGTGACGATGCTTTTTGCCGCCTCGACCCTCAAGTACGGACTCATTACCATAGGCGGCCTGGTCCTCGCTTTTTTGGTGTGGAAGGCCTTCATAAAGAACGGCCGCGAGGAGCTGGACAAGGCCGAGGAGCGCAACGGGGAGCTGGAGCATAAGGTGGCGGAACTGCGCCGCCAGCTCGACGAGATCCGCAACAGCCCCATCAACGTGGCCTCCCTTACGCCCGTCCTGCATCTGGCGGTTCTGAATATAGACACTTCATTTACACGCACTTACATACGCGAAGACGAGTCCCGGGCACTGAGTTTCCAAGGGGCGTTGAGGGCCGATATCTGCGCTGAATACGGGGCGCGCCTCGAAGACGTGCGCTTCAAGTATGACGAAGCCTCGGACACCCTCTACCTGGCCGGCTTCCGTCCGGGCATCATATCCTATTCGCGCAAGCGTCTCGTCTGGGACCTTGCACGCACCGTCCGAACCCGCTCGTTCCTGGGCATCAGCCTGCCGCCGGTAGATGACAAGGTGGCGGAAGACTACACCCGCCAGATGACGGAAAGCATACGTTCCGAGGTGGAAAACGAGATAGACGAACGTCATATCCAGGAGTTCAAATGGCTGGAGCCCGTGGTGTCGCGCCAGGTGACCGACGTGCTCCGTGCCGCCGTCTGCGGCCCCTTGACCAAGATAAGCGTGCTCGAAGAAGCGCCGGCGCCCGGTGACTTTGTGGGTATAGAGGAAATCTACCGCTCGCGTGCGGAAGCCCGGCAGGCGATATCACAATAAGTAGGTATTGCGTGAAATGTGCGCGGGGAGTACCTTTGCGTCGCAATGCTTACAATAGACAAATTACAACTCAATCAATACGCGAGAATAGTCAGCGTGGGCGGCGAGGGCGCTTCCCGCATGCATTTCCTTGACATGGGGCTCATTCCTGGAGCCGTGCTCAAGGTGGTCGGCCGGGCCCCTACCGGCGATCCTATCCAGTTGCAGATCAACGGCTACGCACTGACTCTCAGGCAGTCTGACGCGGCAGGAATCGAAACCGAGCCCGTATCTGACCTTGACATCGCGCCCGTCGGCGCCGACAGTAAGGAAGAAACGGGCCGCAATGCCTGGCTGCACGATCACAACGCCCACCCTGGCCTTGGTGAAGGTGGTAAGTATCACTCCAAGGACCACGAGAACCCCCTGCCGAAAGATACCGTGCTCAGTTTTGCCCTTGCCGGCCAGCAGAACTGCGGCAAGACCACCTTGTTCAACGTGCTCACCGGGTCCAGCCAGCACGTGGGCAATTTCCCGGGAGTCACGGTTGACCGCAAGGACGGCCCTATCAGGGGCTGGCCGGGAACGGTGATTACCGACCTGCCGGGCATCTATTCCCTCTCGCCGTATACCACCGAGGAGCTTGTGTCCCGCGAGTTCATTCTGGACCCGGGCACCAGGGGCCTCATCAACATTGTAGATGCTTCCAACATCGAACGGAATCTCTACCTGACGCTCCAGCTGATGGAACTCAATGTGCCTATGGTGCTGGCGCTCAATATGATGGACGAGATACGCGGGAACGGCGGATCAATACGTATAAACGAGATGGAACGCATACTAGGCATCCCGGTGGTGGGCATCTCCGCCGCCGCAAACGAGGGTATCGACGAGCTCGTGGAGCACGCCGTGCATGTGGCGCGCTACCAGGAAACGCCCGGCCGCAACGACTTCTGCGGCAAGGACGACAACGGCGGAGCGGTGCACCGCTGCATCCACAGCGTAATCCATTTGGTCGAGGAGCGCGCCGCCAAGGCGCATATCCCCGCCCGTTTCGCCGCCACCAAGCTCATCGAGGGTGACGACTGGGTGGAGAAGGCCCTCAAACTCACCGACAAGGAGAGGGAAACTATCGAACAGATAATCCAGGTGATGGAGAAGGAACGCGGGATGGACCGCGCCGCCGCCATCGCTGAAATGCGATATACCTTCATCAAGCGTCTGTGCAGGCAGACCGTGGTGAAGCCGCACGAAAGCAAGGAGTATATTCGCAGCCGCCGCATCGACAAGGTGCTCACCGGCAAATGGACTGCAATCCCTATTTTCGTGGCAGTCATGGCACTTGTGATATGGCTGACTATCGATGTGCTCGGTGCGCCCCTTCAGGGCTTGCTCGACAAGGGCATCGGCGCTCTCGGAGCCGGCGTCGGCAGTTTGCTCGCACGGTGGAATGTAAGCCCCGCCGTGCAGTCGCTCGTTGTCGACGCCGTGTTCGGGGGCGTTGGCTCGGTGGTGAGCTTCGTCCCCATAATCATTATCCTGTTCTTCTTCCTTTCGATGCTGGAGGACAGCGGTTATATGGCGCGCGTGGCCTACGTCACCGACAGCTTCCTGCGCAAGCTGGGGCTCTCGGGACGCAGCATCGTGCCTCTCCTCATAGGCCTCGGATGCTCGGTACCGGGCGTGATGGCGTCACGCACCCTGCCATCGGCCCGCGACCGCCGCAAGACAATAATGCTCACGCCTTTCATGAGCTGTTCGGCGAAATTGCCCATCTACGCCTTCCTCAGCAGCGCTTTCTTCCCGGGGCACGGCGGCCTGGTGCTTGTGTGCCTTTATCTGCTGTCCATCCTGGTCGGCATGTGCGTGGCGCTCGCCGGCAAGTACGCCGGTGGCAAGTCGGAAGCGGCCCCGTTCGTGATTGAACTGCCGAATTACCGTATGCCGCAGCTCCGCAACGTCGGGCATCTGCTTTGGGACAAGACCAAGGACTTTATCCAGCGTGCGTTCACCGTCATCTTCATCGCCACCCTTGTGATATGGTTCCTGCAGACCTTCGACTTCCGTTTCAATATGGTCGAGAACGGCGAGGGGAGCATGCTGGCGTGGGTTGCGGGAGTGCTGGCGCCGCTGTTCGCGCCGCTCGGGCTCGGTGATTGGCGTATCGTGACGGCATTCATCTCCGGCTTCCTCGCCAAGGAGAGCGTGGTGTCTACTATGGAGGTGCTGGGAGTGCTCGGTACGCTCACCGTGGCCACGGCGGTGCCCATGCTGGTGTTCTGCCTGCTTTATACGCCCTGCGTGGCCGCCATCGCGGCTGTCCGGCGCGAGCTCGGCGGCAAGTGGGCGGTGCTCATGATAGTGTTCCAGAGCGTCGTGGCCTGGGTGCTGGCCTTCGGCGCCTACCGTATCGCCCTGCTGTTTTGATATGGTGAATGCGGCAACGGTCATAGTTCTTGGAATCATCGTCCTGGCAGCGGTGGCGGCCGTGGTTTTCATGGTCCACCGCCGCCGCAGCGATGCTTCTTCCGTTTGCTGCAGCTGCGCCCTCCGCAATATCTGCAAAAAATAGTATATTTGCATTCTATGAAGATTTGCGTTATAGGCGGAGCCAATATGGACATCTGCGCCACTACGGCGGTGCCGTTCGTGGCACGGGACTCGAATCCCGGAACGGTGCGTATAGCACCCGGAGGTGTGGGGCGCAATATCGCTCACAACCTCGCACTCCTTGGCGATGAAGTTCAGTTTGTTACGGTGTTCGGTGACGACAGTTTCGGCCGTCTCCTGCGCGAGCACTGCGAGTCCGTGGGCATAGGCACCAAGCTGAGCCGCGTGGTGCGCGGCGCCCGGAACGCCTGCTTCGTGAGTGTCAACGATTCCGACGGCGAGATGCTCGGCGGCGTCGCGGACATGGCGGTGACGGGCCTGATGACCCCCGAGTGGCTTGAAGCACGCCTTGCCAAGATAAATAATTTCGATGCGGTTGTGGCCGATACCAATCTTCCGGCGGAAACGCTGGGCATGCTGATTGCCAGCTGCGAGCCCCCGCTGTACATAGATGCTGTGTCTTCCGCCAAGGCGCAGCGCCTGAAGGAGGCCCTGATCATGGGGCGCCTCCACTCGAATCCGGTATTCGCCCTCAAGTGCAACCGTCTGGAGGCCGAAGTGCTGGGACTGTACGAATCGGGACGCACTCTTGGCGCCAAGGTGGAGCGGCTCTATGTGAGCAAGGGTTCCGAAGGCGTTGCTGTGCGTGAGAACGGCGAGGAGACGCAGTTTGCGGCGCTGCCGTCGAAGGTCATCGTCAATGCCACCGGCGCGGGTGACGCCATGTTTGCGGGAATAGTGCATGCCGGCCCCGGTGCTTCTGCGGCTGATGCGGCGCGGTTCGGACTGGAATGTGCACGCGTGGCGATGCAGACGGCGGAAGCCGTGAACGACAAAATCAAGAATCTGAAGTATGAATAAATATCTCGATATAGCCCCCGAGGTGCTCTCCGCCATTCAGGAGAATCGCCCCGTGGTGGCTCTCGAATCTACCATTATTTCCCACGGCATGCCTTATCCGCAGAATGTGGAGACGGCGCTTCGGGTGGAACAGACCATACGCGACGGCGGTGCCGTGCCTGCGACCATTGCCATTATAGGCGGGCGTTTGAAGGCGGGTCTCAGCCATGACGAAATTGAGTACCTGGGCCGCAAGGGGCGTGAGGTCGCAAAGGCATCCAGGCGTGACCTGCCGGTGCTGGTTGCCCGCGGAGCAGACGGTGCCACTACAGTCACCACCACTATGATAATAGCGGCGATGGCAGGCATCAAGGTCTTTGCTACCGGCGGAATAGGCGGCGTGCACCGCGGTGCGGAAACCACAATGGATATTTCGGCCGATCTTGAAGAGCTGGCCCGCACCCCTGTCATGGTTATCTGCGCCGGGGCCAAGTCGATACTGGACCTCGGTCTCACTTTGGAGTATTTGGAGACTCACGGCGTGCCGGTGATCGGCTACGGTACCGAAGAATTGCCGGCGTTCTACACCCGCCGCAGCGGTTTCAAGGTTGACTATCGCATCGACACTCCTGAGGATCTGGCTGCCGCTTTCAGGGCGCAGCAGGAAATGGGTCTCGGCGGTGGCATGCTGGTCACGAATCCCATTCCCGAGGAATATTCCATGGATCCCGTGCGCATCAATGCCGCCATTGACCAGGCCATTGCCGAGGCAACTGCCAGGGGCATTCGCGGAAAGGAAACCACTCCCTTCCTCCTTGCCCGCGTGAAGGACATCACCGGCGGCGACAGCCTCGCCTCCAACATCCAGCTCGTCCTGAACAACGCCCGCCTCGCCGCCTCCGTCGCCTTCCACCTCGCCGTGGGTAGCAATGCTCTGAATATCAATAAGTAGCGCAAAACCGATTGCGTTAATCGGTGCAATCGGTTTTTAATAAAGTTCTATAAATCAGTAGATTACGATAAACACCTGTAAGAATGAAAAAAAACAAATACAGCATTCCACAAATGGAGGCATTTCCCCTGGAAGATGCTTCTGTCTTGTGCGACAGTAATGTCGACGGCGATATCTCCGTTACATATGATAACCCTTTCGGCGATTCTGAAATCTCCATTCCTTAATTCCTTGGATCATGAAAAAAGCGTTATTCTTAATAAGTCTTGCATCAGTCCTTTTCGGCTGCAATAAAGAGATACCCCAGGAGCCTCAGGCGGAGGAACATGTCACTTTGGATTTTTCTATCCAGGACGGAGAATCACCTGACACCAAGACCATTAAAAAGTCATGGTCAAATAATGACCGCATATACATATTCTTCGACGGCGAGATTACCGAGAATCCCGAGTACCTGGTAATCAAGTACGATAAGGGAGCATATATCAGTACATGGGTTCCCGATAGCTGGACATCCGGCCTGGAGTCGAAAATATATCACAAGACCTCCGGCACCCTGTGCGCCTTTTATATGCCCAACGACCAGATGGGCGGATCCATTTCACTTGAGAGAAAATACCTTTCCTCGTCGTATTCCTATGTTTACAGTATGAAGGCGACGGACAGGAAGGGGGAAGAATTTCATTCGGTATTTCTCACAGCCACGGATGTGCCTTACACCGTAAGCAACGGAACCCTCACCGCTTCCTTCAAAGTATCGGCCACGAAATCGTCCATCCAGTTCAGTATCCCACGTAAGGACAGGGACGGAAACACAATCAAAAGAAGCGATTCTCATAATTATTTCCTGAGTACGGACAAGCTTGCCTACTCCACCAGTGTTTACAGGTTTTCCGGCACCAGTTTCAGCGGGCAGGGAACTCCGAATGGAAAGATGTCCGCGTATATGTTCCAGTACACGTCATGGGGTACCACATATACATCCGATCTGTGCTTCTCCGGTTGGAAGCAGGGCGACTATAATACGGAATGGTATTTTCATTTCTGGGACTATAACAAGAAAGAAAAGTACCTGCTGCGCGCCACTTTCAACCCAGCTTCAGGCAATGCGTTTACTCTCCCCGCACTCAACGAACAAGACTCCGCCGGCAAGTATCGCTGGGAGTTTGAGTCTTCATTGTAAA
>JAFZBM010000121.1 GCA_017561765.1 Bacteroidales bacterium
CCGGGCCGGCGCCGACCGGATGACCATCGGCTCATTCAGGGACTCATATTCCAGCCTGGGATTCAACTCCTATACCCTCGAATGGGACTTCATCACCCGCGGTGAGAACGGAAGCTACTCAGCAGCATATAATCATCCGATATTCGCAATAGGATTGGCATACAACGGACTTGACGAAGTGAAGTTCCGCAGCCAGAACGGGCATTATTCCGGCATGGTGGCCGCTTACGGAAGCATTTCCCGCGACCTTGTCAGGTTCTGGAAGTTTTCGTTCGGTTACGACCTTTCGCTGGGACTTTCCTACTCCGACGGCTATTACCATCCCGTCACAAACCGCTCGAACTGGTTCTTCAGTTCTCCTGTTCTGATGTATGTAGCCGGGGGCGGCCACCTGACTTGGCAGCTCGGCTCCCGCATCGATCTGATTGCAGACATCTCCGTCAGGCACAATTCCAGCGCCCGTTTCGCCTATCCGAACGGCGGACTGAACTATTGGGGCGGAGGCCTGTCGGCCCGGTATCATTTCCAGGACCATCCGGCACCGGGACGGAACGGAGTACGTACTCCGCGCATTTCTGACGACCTGTTTGAAAAAGGCTGGAGCTATGAGCTCTATGCCGGCGGCGGAGTGCACGCATGTGCTGCCGAGTGGCTGGCGACGTCCCGGACCGTGGACCGGGAAACGCTGGCGGCCACGCATCTCCGCAGATGGCCCATGGGCTCGCTGGGCTTCGATGCAATTTACAGGCTTTCAGGCCGTTTTGGAATCGGAGCCACCGCTTCCGCTTTCTATTGCTCCAACATGGAAGCCCTGCGCTGGTCCGACGGCATCATATACGGAGAAGAGGCGGCTTCCGCCGCCTCCTATGCTCCGCTCTCCTTCGGCGCCGGCGCCGTGCAGGAGGTATTCTACAAACGCGTCGCTTTCTACCTCCAGGAAGGGTTATATTTCTACCGCAAGTCCGGAATCCATGCCGACCACGGACGGCTCTACGAGCGCGCCGGACTCCGGCTCTACCCGAAACGCATCGAGCCCTTCTTCTTCAGCGTCTGCATCAAGGCTCACCGCTTCAAGGCGGACTACATGGACTTTACGGTCGGTATCCGCTTCAAATAGCCTTACCGGGCCTTGTCAACGAGATAGCGGAACAGATTGAGCCAGGAAGGGTCCGCTTGGAACATCCTCTCGGGATGGAACTGAACGGCGAGGACGTTGGCGTTCTCATAAGCCTCGACTATCCCGTCCGACGAATGCGCCGTGACACGGCTGCCGGGTGCCACGTCCTTCACCGCCTGGTGATGGAAAGTGTTGACCAGCAAGGAGTCCGAGCCGAACAGATCATACAGCACACTCCCCTTCTCCACGCCTATCATATGCGTTGTGTCACTGTGCGGCAGCACACCTTCCACCTGCGCAGGCAGATCCTGGTACAGGGTGCCTCCAAGCACGACGTTCATCAGCTGCTCGCCGCGGCAAATGGCCAAGACCGGCTTGCCGGAGGCCAGCGCTGCCCGGGCGAGCAGAAGGTCGCTGCGATCGCGGACCGCATCGATACTCACAGTCTCGTTCAATATCTCCTCCCCAAATTCGGCCGGATCAAGGTCCGGACCGCCGGAAAAGACAACGCCGTCCAATTTCGCCAGAATGCTCTCGGCGAGGGCTGGATCATCGACAAGAGGAAGCACGACCGGAATGCCTCCGGCCATGGCGATAGCGTCGGTATAATTGGTGGCAAGCGTGGCGGCGCCGGTGGACGTGCGTCCGCAGCTGATGCCGATCAGCGGTGCAGCCTGCCTGCTACAGGAACAGATCGATGTCATGAGTATTAGGAGAAGTAAAACAGGGTATCTCGTTTTCACGGTCAAGCGGTTTCTCGGTTGCTTCTCAGCAGGAATATCACAAGGTCTGCGACGGCCAGGACAATGAAACCGGCAATGCCTGTGATGCCGCCTACCAGCTCCTTATAACCAGCCAGATACATGATGGAGATACCGGCCAGGGCGTTGATGGTGCCGTGTGCTACGGCTGCCATGACGACGGACCCGGACTTCTCGCGGATGAATACCATGACCGGCGTGAACAAAATACAGAAAGCGATCATCATGAACACGCCGGCGACGGGATGCTCCGGATAGTTGTGGCCCATCAGTATGATAGGTGCGTGCCAGAGGCCCCAGACAAAACCTATGAAAAGGCACTCCTTCCAGAAGCCCACGCCCTCCATGCAGCGGTGCAGGAATCCCCGCCACGCCGACTCTTCGCCGAAGGCAAACAAGGCATTGACGGAAATCCCGGCGACCAGGCCGCTGAGCAGTGTAATGACCAGCACCCCCCATGGTCCTAGAGGCAATCCCTGCGCTTCCAGACTCTCCATCGTCTGTCGGACCATCTCGGTGTCACCGCTTATCGACATGCCCGGGAAGAGAGCGGAAACAGGCAGGCACAGCAGGACGACCAAAGGTATGATGACCAGCCATCCCAGCCACCACCATCGGTTGAGCTTGAATGAGAGTCCGATGCCTGAGAACAGTTTTTCGCCCGTTACCAGCTGCGTGAGCAGCACCGATATCAGCGGGAAAAACATATATGCACTGGCAAGGAGAAAGCCCCAGGTGGACTTGTAATCGCCTCCGCACCAGTGGAAAATGCCGGCAGACAGCCAGCTTATTCCGAAGCAGAATGCCAGGAAAATCAGTATCTTTTTCTTATCCATATCACTTGTTCTTTAGGCGTCCGTTCTTGCGGAGGGCTTCGTTGATTATCCATTGCAGCTGACCGTTGGTGCTGCGGAACTCGTCCGCAGCCCAACGCTCCAAAGCTTCCATCGTCTCGGGATCGACCCTCAGGACGAAGCTCTTGACTGCATCTTTATCCTTTGCCATCTTAGTAGAGGCTTCCGGAGTTCACCACCGGCTGGGCCGGCTCGTCGCCGCAGAGGACGACCAGTAGGTTGCTGACCATGGCGGCCTTGCGCTCCTCGTCAAGATCGACCACGCCTTCGGCCTTGAGCTTGTCAAGGGCCATCTTGACCATGCTGACGGCACCGTCGACGATCTTCTCGCGGGCAGCGATGATGGCGTCGGCCTGCTGGCGGCGCAGCATCACAGCCGCAATCTCGGGCGCGTATGCGAGATAGTTGATACGGGCCTCGGTCACATGGAGGCCTGCCATCGAGAGGCGCTCATTGAGCGTGCTGACGAGCTTCTCATTGATCTCGTCGGCATTGCTCCTGAGAGTGAGCTCGTCGGGAGTGTCGGGATTGTCATAGGCATAGCAGCCCGCCACCTGGCGGAGAGCCGCATCGCTCTGCACGCGGACGAAGTTCTCGAAAGCCTGGGACAGGAAACGGGCGGAACTGCCCTTGCCGACGGAAGTACCCACGGGGGCAAGTGACTGGCTGTCAATCTCGAAGAGGGCCTTATAGGTGTCCTCGAGTTTCCATACCAGCACCATACCGATAAGGACGGGATTGCCGACCTTGTCGTTGACCTTGATGGGCTCGGGATTGAGGTTGCGGGCACGCAAGCTGACCCTCTTCTTGGTGAGCAGGGGGTTCACCCAATAGAATCCCGTACGCGTAAACGTACCGTTATATTTTCCGAAGAACAGCAGGGCTACTGCCTCGTTCGGCTCGAGCTTGATGAAGCCATTCACGCATAAGGCGAACAGGGCCATGAAAATGACTCCGAAGATAGCGCTGGTCGAATCCTTGTCAGCCTTGATGAAAAAGAAGATGGCAAGCGCGAACAGGATGATGACGAGAAGAAGTGCCAGGAAACCGTTCAGGACGGCACCTTTGTAATTGAATTCCTTGTTTTCCATGACTTTATGGTTTTTGTTTAACAAAATAATATCATTTTGATATCACAAAGATACGACAAAAAACTTTATTTCCAAATAAAAACCACATATTTATCCGTAAGCCCCATTCTGCGTGCAATATAAGTTCCTGAAATACAGAGAACTGTTGATAATCCCTGTCTTGAAAACGAAACAGGGAAAATGCGTTATTGAGTGACTGTTAAAGAGTTGCGTTGCACACTGAATTAAGGTCAAGATATTGAATAATTGGTTAAATTTGTAAAAACAAACATAATTGAGATGAAACGCAGGATAGCGACTATAGTTGCCGCTATGGTGGCGATGTGCGGATGCGGCACGTCAAAGTACGTTACATATACCCCTGATGATTTCCTGGCTTTGCTGTCAGAGCCGGGCATGCAGTTGGTGGATGTACGCACCGGTGAAGAGTATAAAGAAGGACACATTGCTGGAGCAGTCAACTACGACGTCTATGCAGAAGATTTCATAGACCGATGTACCGTCGCCTTAGACAAAGCGCGGCCGGTCGCGGTCTACTGCCGAAGCGGAAAACGCAGTGCAAACGCCGCGATGCAGCTGAAGAAAGCCGGTTTCAAAAGGGTTCTGAACCTCGACGGCGGCATACTGGGGTGGATTGAGGCAGGTAAAACTGTCGCCTCACCTTAAAACAAGATATCAAGCCAAACGATTGGACAATCGAAGAAATGATGTATCTTTGCGCCCCGAAATCAGCACACAAGCGAAATGCATCAAGGTATTTGGACGATACTCATGCTCATCTGCTCGAACGTCTTCATGACATTCGCATGGTACGGGCATCTCAAACTGAGTGAAATGAAGATATCGACGGGCTGGCCGCTCATCCTGGTCATCCTGTTCTCCTGGGGCATAGCATTCTTCGAGTACTGCCTCACAGTCCCGGCCAACCGCATCGGCTACGCCGAGAACGGAGGGCCGTTCAACCTCATCCAGCTCAAGGTCATCCAGGAGGTCATCTCGCTGACGGTATTCTCCATCATCGTCCTCTTCGTCTTCAAGGGACAGTCCATCCATTGGAACCACCTCGTCGCCTTCGCCTGCCTCGTCCTCGCCGTCTTCTTCGCCTTCCTGAA
>JAFZBM010000122.1 GCA_017561765.1 Bacteroidales bacterium
AGCTTGGAATCGATCTCCCATCCGTCCGCATGTTCAATTGCTTCAGTGAGCTCTCCCTGACGCTCGATGAGAGCGTTCATCTCGTCGTCCGACATTGGCTCGCAGAACTTCATGCCAATCTCGTTGTATTCGGCAAGCATGTCCATCACTTCCTGAACTCCTTCCTGAACAACTTCCAGAACGGTTTTTGACGGATCCATCTGCGGTTCCTGCTCCAGATAGCCGACGCTGTAGCCGGGGGCCCACACCACTTCGCCGCGGGTGGGCTTTTCCACTCCGGCTATTATCTTCAGGACAGTGGACTTACCGGCTCCGTTCAAACCGATTATGCCTATCTTGGCCCCGTAGAAGAAACCCAGATAGATATCTTTGAGAATAACCTTGTTGTTGTGGGGGAGAATCTTGCTCACCCCGTTCATCGAGAATATAATCTTTTCGTCTGCCATAGCTACAAATATAGTGGAAAAATTGAAAATTATTATATTTGCATTCTCATGAAAAATCTGGTGATTATACCGACCTACAACGAGGTCGAGAATGCGGAAAAGATTATCCGGGCGGTGCTGGGCTTGTCCCAGGGCTTTGAGATACTTATCATCGACGATGGTTCGCCTGACGGTACCGCGGCAGTTGTAAAAGGCCTGCAGCAGGAGTTCACCGGCAGGCTTCACCTTATCGAGCGCAGCGGCAAGCTGGGGCTTGGAACGGCCTACCTTACCGGTTTCCGCTGGGCCCTCGAGCATGACTACGATTATGTGTTCGAGATGGATGCCGATTTCTCCCATGCCCCTTCCGATCTGCCCCGGCTGCTTGAAGCCTGCACATCCGGCGCCGACATGTCCATCGGCTCCCGCTACTGCAACGGCGTAAGCGTGGTCAACTGGCCCATAGGCCGCATACTCATCTCCTATTTCGCTTCGGTGTATGTGCGGACGATGCTCGGATTCAAGATTTACGACAGCACCGCAGGCTTTGTGTGCTATAGCCGCAAAGTGCTGGAAACCATCAACCTGGATGGTGTTCAGATGAAGGGCTACGGTTTCCAGATCGAAATGAAATATACCGCCTTCAAACTGGGCTTCCGCATTGCCGAAGTACCCGTCATCTTCGTAAACCGCAAAGAAGGAACCTCCAAAATGTCCGGCAGTATCTTCGGCGAGGCGTTCTGGGGCGTCATCCGTCTCCGCTTCCGCAAGTTCCAGAAGTAGATGAAAGAAACATACCTTCGGCAGATAGCTGCCACCGTGGGCGCAAAAGTCTGGCAGATAGAGAATTGCGTCGATATGTTCGCCGACGGCGACACTATACCCTTCATCAGCCGCTACCGCAAGGAAAAGACCGGCGGCATGGATGACGCCACCGTTGCTGAAGTAAAGCACTGGATAGATGTGTTCGACCAGATGGAAAAGCGCAAGGAGACCATCCTGAACACAATTGACGAGGCCGGAGCCCTTACCGACGAACTCCGCACGCGGATAGAACTCTGTACCGACGCCACCGAGCTTGAAGATATTTACCTGCCATGGCGTCCCAAACGCCGTACCCGTGCCACCGCTGCAAAGGAACTGGGGCTTGAGCCGCTGGCGGACATGATGTGGAATCTCAAAACGCGAGATCCCCTTCAGAGCGCCAGGGCCTTCGTCAAGGGTTCCCCGACCCTGAAAGGCAAGCCGGGTGCCGAAAGCTTCGAAGAAGCTCTGGCCGGCGCCCGCGACATCATTGCCGAACGCCTGAGCGAGACGGCTGCGATAAGGCAGAACCTGCGCGGAATCTTCCGTTCCCGCCGTCTGCAGGCAAAGGTCACCAGGGCCGGTCAGGATAACCCGGAGGCCGACAAATACCGCAGCTATTTTGATTTCAAAATGCCGCTGGACCGCATTCCGTCGCATAATCTGCTGGCCATCCTGCGTGCCGCCGGCGAGGGTTATCTGTCTGTGGAAATCGATGCCGATGCGGAGAAGTGCGGCAACAAGATATACTACGATTTCTGCCAGTCGCAGGGATATCCCGGCGGCGCCCTTTCCGGACAGATCAAGGAAGCAGTGGCCGATTCTTTCAAGCGCCTGCTCGAGCCGTCCATCAGCGGCGAGGTGATCCGCGAGGCCAAGGAGAAGGCCGATGTCGAATCAATCAAGGTGTTCGGCGAGAACCTCCGCCAGTTGCTGCTGCAGGCCCCGGTGGGGGAGAAGCGCACGATGGCGGTCGATCCGGGCTACCGTAACGGATGCAAGATAGCCTGCCTGGATGAGCAGGGCAACTTGCTGTACCATACGATTATCTTCCCTCATCCTCCTCAGAACGAGAAGGTTAAGTCTCTCATGGCGGTACAGGCGATGCTTGAAAAATACAAGGTTCAAGCGATTGCGATAGGCAATGGTACTGCGTCACGCGAGACCGGTGAATTCTTCCGGAAAGTGCAGCTTCCCCAGGGCTGCAAGGTATGGACGGTCAGCGAAGACGGAGCGTCGATTTACAGTGCGTCAGAGGTCGCCCGGGAGGAGTTTCCCGACGAGGACGTGACGGTGAGGGGCGCGGTGAGTATCGGACGGCGTCTTATGGACCCTCTGTCGGAGTTGGTGAAGATTGATCCCAAGAACCTCGGAATAGGGCAGTACCAGCACGATGTCGATCAGACGCTGCTCAAGGAGAAGCTTGACAATATAGTGACTTTCTGCGTCAACAGCGTGGGCGTCAATCTCAATACGGCATCGCCCTACCTGCTGTCGTATGTGTCCGGAATCGGCCCGGTGCTGGCCCGCAACATAGTCGCCTGGCGTA
>JAFZBM010000123.1 GCA_017561765.1 Bacteroidales bacterium
AAGACATCGAGTAATTATTTTTGCCAAGTCAGTAAAAAGCGATAAATTTGCACCCTCTTTTACAGAGGGCCAGGTTCCGTAGCTCAGTTGGATAGAGCAACAGCCTTCTAAGCTGTGGGTCCCGGGTTCGAATCCCGGCGGGATCACGAATGGGCCATTAATCTGGCCGACAGCCGATTACATCGGCCAGATTATGGTTCAATGGTTCTCATTCTTGAGGTCATTATCCTCAAAAAAAACCGAAAATATGTCCATTTCTGTCTTTTTGTGTCCATTTCGGGCCAAAAGGAAGTGCAATTATCGGTGAAAAAATGAAAGGATATGACTGTCTCGTTCTACCTCGATGCACGTGCCGTCAAGGACGGCGCTCCCGCCCCCGTCAAGCTCGCCATTCGGCGCAAGGGTACAACTGCCTACATCCCCACTGAACTGAAGGTGCTGCCGTCACAATGGAATTCGGCTCGCCAGCAGGTTATTTCGTCAAATCCGAATGCCAAGTACCTCAACGTTGTTCTGGGCCGAAAAAGGCTGGAAGCCGAGCGGGCAATAATCCAGCTCCAGCAAGATGAAAACCTGAACGGAATGACAGCGGCTCAAATCCGTGAAAAGGTAATCTGCATTATCGACCCTGAAGCAGCAAATAAGAGCCGTGAGTCCAAGTCATTCCGCTACCGCTTCGTCAGGTTTATGGAACATAAGGGAAATGATGGCACGCGAAGGCTCTATGCTTTTACGCTCCGTAAGCTGGAGGAATTCGACAAGAAGTTACGGATGCGCAGTTTCGAGGATATAACACGTGACTATTTGCAGGACTTTGAAAGCCACCTTGCCAAGACCGAGAAAAAGAATACACGAAACATTCACCTACGGAACATAAGGGCCGTCATCAACGACGCGATAGATTCCGGGGTCACTTCTTCATATCCGTTCAGGCGTTACCCGGTTAAGCCCGAGGCGACGATGAAAAAGGCACTGACCATCGACCAACTCCGTGCATTGTTAAAGATTCATTGCGAGCCTTACCAAGTGCAGTACCGCGATATGTTCCTGCTTATGTTTATGCTCAGGGGGATCAATATCGGCGACCTCTTGCAAGCAAGCAGTAAGGATATCAAGGACGGCCGTCTGGATTATCGGCGCAATAAGGTGGGCACATTGTTCTCCGTCAAGATTGAGCCAGAAGCAAGAGCAATTATCGAGCGCTATAAGGGAAGGCGCCAACTCCTGAATCCGCTTGATTCCTATGGAAACTATCTGGACTATCTGCATCACCTTAACGATGGACTGAAGGGGATCGGGAGGACTGTCGGGAAGCGTGGTAAGGCGAATGATGACGGGCTTTTCCCCGGTATTTCCTCTAACTGGGCGAGGCATACTTGGGCAACGGTAGCTTCATTTATTGATATCCCGAAAGAGGTTATCAGCAAAGCCCTTGGTCATAGCTTCGGGTTATCAGTCACAGACATTTACATTGATTTTGACAGCTCCAAGGTTGACGAGGCAAATCGACGTGTCCTGGATTTTGTCCTTTATGGGAAAGATTACCGTAATAATACCGATATAAGTTAATTATACAAATAATTGTTTATTTATAAATAAATTACTATATTTGTATATCGGTTGAGTTCTTTGAAATATAAAGGTGAAGGGGCGACACCTCCATAGTGAAAGTTCGCCCCGTAGGTTTTACCTGCAAACCCGATTGCCTTATGTATGTAAAAATCATTTGGAGGGTCTGGAGAATACGCATTGAGTTTACAATCAAACTCTCTCTGCGACTTCTTTAGCGCCCTGGGTACGGCTCACACCCGTACCCCTTTCGGGTTTATCGTTTGCAAAGATAGCAATTATTCCTGAACATCAAAAATAATCCCTTGCGTGCGATTTTTACGCAAAAGTGTTCGAATATAGCTGGAAACCGTACCAAAAACGGCATTATTTGTGCGTTTTTGTTGCTTTAGCGTACCAAATTGGAATGCTATAGGAATCAACCGATTAGATGAGATTTGCATAAAAACGCCAAAATAGTGCGCATAATATCCCGGCATTTGTGTGCGATTTTACGGTGGATCATCATTTCCAGACACCATTTTCTTTACCATTCGCAGCTTCATGAAATCAATGGGCAGAATCTTGTAGCTGATACCGACGCCGACAAAAGGAGACCCCAGCACCTTCTGGTCATAGAGTGTCAGGCCATAGCCTGCCATCAGGGAGATAGCCCACGGGGATTCCTGCTCGTGGATGGTATTACTAATGATGGTTTCCTGCTCATCGAGTTCATAGCGGTCCAAATTCGGATCGTAGCCGCTGACCCACATCCGCAACCGGCCGTCCGCCTCTTCATAATACTTCTGCTCCCTTGGTAAATACACGTATTCAGTCGGCCCGGGAACCGGGACTTCCACTTCGACCGAATCCGTAAAGAACAGGCATCGGGGAATTGCGATCATCCCGGCCGAAACAGTCTTCACTGGTTGGGGGAAGTCCTTGTAAACGGGCACGACCTTCGTTATCGTGTCGCGCACTATCTCCGGCGGCTCCACGCGGAGACGGGAGTATTGGTAGCCAGCGAGGAACGACAGGCAGAGGGCTATGGCTATGGCGACAACCCAAATCGCCAACCGGCGCGAATCACTTCTTTCCATCTTCGTAAATGAAACTTGCGGCACGCCGGAGCCAGCCGTCAATGTTGGCAATGTTCATCGGGAGAATCGTGGCCCTCGGAGAGAGCTCGCGACCGTTCCGCTCGACGAGCGACAGGTAATACTCGATCCTCGCCCGCTTGATGCGGTAGTGCAGAGCCCGGTGGTTGCAGGAGTTGATGGCGGCTATGGTCTTGTCGCCGACCTTGCCGTCAACAGTAGTGCCGACAAGCGCTTGCACCTTCCTGACCATCCCGGTGCCGCAGTTGACGCACCAGTCCACGAACAGCTCCGCGACCGACTGGTCCTTGATTTCGTCGGCGTGGCATTTGTCCCAGAAGCCGCCCTTCATAATCTGCTTCCATTGCGACTTGGTCATAGCCTTGAGGTCATCGACCGTCTTGTCCTCGCCAAAGAACAGGCGGAATGTGGTGAGGGTCACACCGTCCTTCGTGGGGCCTCCGGCATCGGTGGGCTTGTCGTAGTAGCCTTCGCCCTCCCACTTTTTCAATTTCGGTTCATACTTGCTGAATTGTGCCATACTATAACAGATTTAATTGGTTAGACATTCTCTTCAAACTGGTTCCAATTGCATTCAAGGTTCGTAGCGACAAGCTTAACCCAGTACACCAGTATCATGTTCCGAGTATAGCCGGTGATGCTTCCGCTCTGCTCCGTCGATGAATCGTTGCCCGGAACGGTAAGGTTGCCGAGGTTCACGCTTGACACCAGTACGCTGTGGTTGCTCTCGTCAGGGTCGCCGTCGCCATCCGGCGTGGAATAGACGTACAGCATTATGCCGCTGAGCGACTTCGATGCGCTCCCGGTGTTCTGGATGCTCCACGAGTAGCGAATCCGCTCGTTGCCGTCCCACCAGGCAGCGACGCTGCCGATTAGGTTGCCTTCGATGACCGCCGCAGCCTGCGCCAAGTCTATCTCGATGGCGGAAAGACCGGCCTCCGCAGGCGTCACGGTAATCTTGCCGGTCTTGCTGCTCGTGCCGGAGTTCTGCCCCACGGTCACTGTTATGGTCTTTGTGCCGCTGCCGCTCGCGTTGCCGCCGCTGTTGGCGGACAGGCCGGTAACGGGGTCTGTCGTGCCGGAATGGGCCACGGTGAACGTAGTGTTCTGGTACGTGACGACGAACGTTTCCGTGCCGCCGGAAGCACCGAACGTGAGCGAGGACTTGTCAACACTGATGGCCACCTTCTTCGCCTGGTACAGCTTCACTGTCTTTGTGGCGGTTCCGTTCGTGGCCGTAATCGTCACGTTCCTCGCGCTGCCGGTGTTCGCGTTGATCGTGACCGCGCCGGCGTTCGAGACGCTGGCCCAGGACTGGTTCTTCGAGAACGTCGGCGTATCGTTCTGGCGAGCGGTGGACACGCTGCTGCGGTCATCATACCGCTCCTCCGTCGTGGTCTTCGTGTAGCCGGATGTGTAGAGCTGCGATTTCGTCCTTTCCTGCTTCTGCTGCCACGTGGTCGTGGTCGTGACGAGGTGGTCAGCCGTCCACGAAAGCTGGGCGGAACCGCCGCCAAAAGGACACGGCGAGCCGGAAGATGAATACTTGTTCGACGAGAGCGCCGTGAGCTTGTAGTCGCTGTTTGCGGACGAGGATGATTCGTTGATGCGCCCGCCGACGTCAGCCCACTCCGTGTATGACGGATCGCCATCCTTGGCATTCGTGGCACTGAACGTGAGTTCCTCATACTTCGTATTGTCGGAGTTGTGCGTCAGGCGGTACGTCACTGTGTCCGTGGTCTCGTTATCCTGCATATTCCGGGTATGGGAAACGGACGTCTGCGCGTTGTTGATGCTGAAATACGTGTCGCTGCCGCCAACCTTGGATATCGTGAACGAGTCGCTGACCTTCGTGTTGCTGCTCTCCGCCGCGATGACCTCCCCGTCCGAATCCCACGTGACGGTCGTTCCGTGATAGTGCCAGGCCTCGCAGATGATGGCTGCGGCTCCGCCGGCCGGGCCGATGGTGTTCGTGCCGACCTGGAACTTCACGCCATAGTTGCTGTCACCCGTGGTCGTGGTCTTGCTGTCAGCCGACTGCGTGAGTTCCAGCGCATCACAGTTCGTGCATCCCTGATATGCGCCCTTGAACTTCCAAGCGACGGAATTCAGCGTATGCTTGTTGTGGGCCACGGTGTACGAGTTGCCTGACGGCCACGTGTAGGAACTGTTATTCTTCGACCATCCGATGCTGTCCGGCGTGATGGCGGTATTCGCAAGGTCCGTGACCTCGCCGCCGGTGTCTGCGGCGCCACTGGACCACGAATAGACCGCCGCCTTCCTCGACCCGGTGACAATCTTCCCGGAGAACGTGAGCGTCGCCCCGAGCACGGAAATAGGCCCCTGAATCGCGTTCAGGGCAATCTTTGTGATCGTGGTTTCCTCTGCGGTCTTGAGCGTCTTGACGTTCGCCGCCTGCCATAGCTGCTGACTGCCGCTCACGCCCTGAATCGTCGCCGTGACGGAGCCGGGGCGCAACGCGCCTTCGTCATGGCCACGGGACGCGATCTTGACCGTTCCACTGCTCGGGAACGAAATCCAAGAGGAGGTGCTGGTGAACGAGAACAAACTCTGTGTCGTCACCTCCTCCTGGTACTCGTAGGTCTCGCCGGAAGAGAACACGGCGTTCTGCCAGAACTGGCACTTGGCCGATACGGTCGTGGTATTCTCTCCGGCGGATGCCGGGCTGTTCTGGTCGGTGTAGCCTCCGAGCGTGACCTGCACGTTGCGATATCCGCCCTCTCCCCACGAGAAGTTGTTGGCCAGCTGCGTCATCCCAAACTCATTCTCGGAGTAGAACACAGCGCTCATCGTCTTTCCGTCATACGTAACCGACTTGACGGCATAGGTGATGTAGCAGGTCCTCGCCGCCGCGTTCTGCGGCCTCGTGGTCCCGCTGCTGCCGGTAAGGCCGTTCTTTCCCCGGTTGCTGGCCGTCAGCCGGCCGCTGGAATACGAGAAGTTCGCCGAATCGGATATCTGGACGGTTGTCGGGGTGACGGTATCGGTATAGACCGGCGAGGATTGGCTTCCGCGATAGATTCGTAGCTGCCAGCTGACAGCAGCATATCCGCCTGAAGCCGGGACTGTGGCGGTCGTGTAGTTGCCGCCGCAGACACCCCACGTGGGAACCAGCACGGCGCGGTACGAGGTGGGCCATACGATGGAGCCGTTCAGCTTCATCTCACTGATCGTCTTCTTCGAGTTGTTAACGACGATCTCTCCGCCGGTGATCCCTTCGTTCCTCATTGACTACGATACCTTGATGTAGAGTACACCGCTCTCTTCCGTGCTGGGGTATGATGATACGACCTCGATGCGCTTGATGTTAGACCCGGCGAGCATATTGAAGACATTTCCTCCCTGGAACACCTTCGTTCCGTCGGATGTGGCCTCGAATCCCTCTCCGTTCCAGATTGTGCGGAATCCAGTACCGGCCGCTTCTGTTTTCGATGCGTCGTTCCCGGTAGGGTACGACAGGGAGAACGAGCCGGAACTTCTTGCTGCCGACAACCAAATTTTGTCATCCGCTTGAATTCGTCCAGCCTCCAACTCCACTCTTAACGACCACGTGCCGACAGGCAGAGACAAAGTCTTTTCTGCCGACGTCTCGTCAAATGCTGAATCGAGCGTAATCGCCTTTGTAAATACCGGCACATCATTATGCCCGTCTGTGAAAAATGCGCGAATCTCGCCACCGAGGTCGGACGAAGCTGCGTGGTCCCCATCATATCCGGCTTGGTATCTAATCGGAGGAACGACAACCACATTTCCTGTTCTTTGCACGGTGATGGTCTGTCCGAGCAGGCTTGCGATATAGATGCTCTCCTCGCCAAAACTTCCATATTTGTTTCCGCTGAACGACGATATGGTCGTCGGGCTTATTTGCGACTGCCCGGACAATGAACCGCTATGAATGCTCGCTACGGTATCACCGGTCGATTTTTTCACTTCGATAGAATCGCCGGCGATACTGATACGGGCAACGCCATTCGAATCCATTGCGTACAGCTTGTTCACCGTCAGCGTCTGGATGAACGCCGCGATTGCGGTCAGCGCCTCTGTCGAGATAGCCTTCCAATACGACATCTTCTCCCAGCAGCCGCCATCAGACACGAGGTTCGCGCCCGGCCTTGCGGACGTGGCGTAGGTGCTGCCGTTCCTCGTTTTTATACAGAGGTAGATGTATCCATCATTCGGATCGATGGCCTGGTCTTGGTACTTGTGGTTCGGATAATCCGTCAGACTGTCATCGCGTCCCTGATACTCGCCGGTTCCTTCCCATCCGGCGGAATTCCAGTAGGAGTATGTACGCATTGACTTTCCGGCAGGGCCTTGAATTCCAACCCCGTCAGAACCGTCAATTATCAATGGGATTGTCTCGCGATCTACAAGCACATTGCCGATGTAGTATAGAAAAGTCAGCTTGCTCGCAAAGGCGGAGGCGAGAATACCTTGCGTATATGTCTGCTCGCTGCCTCCATCTATGCTATACTTCAGGGTGCCATCAGATGTTTCAGCGGCATCCGTATTGCCGACCTTCTTCATCTTCTTGCAGCTGACTTCCGTCTCGCTGTAAACGCCCGCCTTGGTCTTCTTGACAACCGATGCCGACGGGAGAAGGCTGTACACAATCGCGGCGTCGCCTTGCTGTCCGGCGCTCAATCCAGCGAGAGTGTATGTCAGGTTTCTTGTTCCAAGCTCGCACGTGACAGCAATAGTAATTTCCGTGTTCGCCGGGATAGATGTGTTTGCAGGTATGGAAAAAGTCACCTTACCAGTCGGAACGTTGTTTGTCTTTTCGACGGCTGCGGTTACTCCAGTCGGGGTTCCAGTCACAACGATGTTCGTCAGATTTTGCTGCTGTGTTCCGAGCCACATTGACACGTTGGTCTGGAGGGTGTATGCCGCACCGGTTTTCCCCTGTGCGTTTAGCGCAATGCCATCCATTTCATTGTCGATGTCGGCATAGATTGCGCTTTCACCCCGTTCTCCCTTGATCTTGCTGACCTCCCAGCTGCCCCATACACCGTTGGAGCATTTCTGAATAGCGATCCAGATGTTTGATGAGGATTCGTAAGCGGACCAGTTGCCGGGATTGTCAGTAGGATTGCCCGGATTGCTCTCAACCGACGAATAGCGAAACCTGATGTCGGCCGTGTCCGTCAATGACTGGGGCGTGGTCCAAGATGACTGCTGCGGCGCCTGGCCGTCGCTGGTGAAGATTCGGGTGCTCATCCATACCTTTGCGGTACCGTCAGGGATGCCATCGCTCCATCCGTCCGGAACCGGGGACGCGAAACTTCCCTGATTCGCGGCGGGCGCATTAGGCTGGGTGTTCTGCCTCTTAAACACGCTGCTCTTGAATGCCGTGTTGCCCTTTGCTGCACGCAGCTCCCAGACTGATGAATCCGTCCCGGGCGCTATGGCGCCGGCTTGCGTATTGGGGCCGGTATCGGCCGTTCCCTTGTGCCACCACGTCTGGCCCTCATAGGAAACCTCGTCGCCATAGTAATAATCTTCCGTGGGGAGATAAGCCCCACGATAGCACGTTATAGGTGACGTAGCACCTCCTTTGCTCTGGGACATTGCGCCAGAGAAGATGATATCATCGTGGTCGGCGCCCATATTGATGTAAAACATCTTGTGCCCCTTCTGCATCCTGAATATGATATTCAGGAAGTCCAGCGCCTGGTTCCCGTCCGGGCTGAGGTACTGATAGGCAGTGATGCGGCCCGGCGTGACCTCTGTAAATCCGTTGCAGGTAATGATGCTGCGCTCGCCGCCCGAAACGGAGCCGATGGTCGCGTACAGGAAGTGCCAGTAGCCGGACACACTCTCGATGCTGATTGGCGTTTCAGAAGCCACGAACTCCGCCGTCCCGGTGCCGGCTGAGTTCATCCGCTGCGCCTTGATATAGAGGTAGTACGACTTTGTTTCGTCCGTAAAGGCGATAGTCTTTGCAGCAACCGTCCAGCGCATATATTCGGTCACGGCCCGGTTCGGCTGGACGCTGCTGATACCCTTCGTGTGGTGCAGGATGTACGCCTTGGGGCACACCAGACGGCCATACGAATCGAAGGCCATATTGTGGCCTACGACGGTCATATTCGTCAGCGACTGGATGAAGCTGTATTGCAAGTTCTCGCTGCCGACAAGCATCTGCATCGTATTGACGGCAATCGGGCTGATCGTGTTGGTGAACTCCTGAAGAAGCAGTTTCTCCAGCATCGACTGCGATTCCTTGGCCGCACGGTAGCTGCGCCGGGTGTACTTGATGGAATCATCGACCCTGCGGCTCACGTGCTGCGTCTCTCCCTGCATTTCCGAAAGGCGGGAAGACAGACCACCCTTGACCGTCTCGTTGCTCAGCGTGATCTCGGGCGAGTATTGCTTATTGATGAAGTCCTTGATGGCCTTGATGCGCGTAACGATGGCATTCGGCTGGACCGAAGGATGCGAGAACGAGACGCACCCGCCAAGGATGAGCTTCGCGCCGATGTCGAGCCAGTTGCGCTTGGCATACAGGTCATCCACCTCGCCCTTGAACGTGAACTGCGCGTCCTTGTTAGCGTAAAGGTGCTTCGCCACGGCGCGGAGCGCGTCTATCTCGGCGCCCTCGAAGGTGGCCGGGGCGTAGATATACTCCTGCGGCAGCGAGACGTTCGTGACGATGTACTCATCCTCGCTGCTCCCAGCGTTGGGCCGGTACGTGGCATTCGGCATCTGGAATCCGTCGATGCTGGCCTTTTCCAGCTCGAAGCGGTTCCCGGGTTTCACCTGAACGGTGGACGGGTTTCCGCTGCCGTCATACTGAGTCCTGGTCTTCGGCTGCTTGAAGAACGATGCGCTGAACTCACGGCCGGCCAGCATCCCGGTCTGGAAGATGACCGTCAGCGGCTCGTCGTTGTCTGGCAGGCATTCGTGGAAGTCCAGCGTGGCCGGGATTGTCGTGTCGAGGATATCGACCTGCACCGATAGCCAGTCATCCTCCGTCAGGTTCGGGTATGCAGCAATCAGCTCCGCATACGTGTAGTAACCGCCGTTGTACTCATAGCGTACCCCCTTGACCTTGCCGACGCGCTTGGGATAGACCTCGGACACGTCGAGCGAATCCTCGTTGCCGTCAACCGGCGCATCGTACAGGCGCACGGAGAAACCGTTGAAATCCGTCACCATCGCGACCTGCTTCGAGCTGTCGAAGCCATCCTCCTCGTAGGTCGTTCCGTTGATTGTGTACTTGAACTTCTCGCCGTCGAAGTAGAACGTCAGGTTCTTCGGCAGCAGGAGCGTCGGGTTGCCGTAGTCCTTCAGGAAGATGTTGCGGTCGCCGCCTTGGATATACACCTTCTGAATCTGCCCGAACTCTCCATAGTTTAAGCGTCCAACCCCGGGCTTGAATCCGAGGTTACGGCCATATCCCAGCGCAAGCGGCGCATCGGCGTTGTACTCCACCCGCTTGAGGGAGACGGAGCTGCCGGATCCCTCCCATTCCGTCCCGCAGGCATCCGCTATGGCATTGAGAGCCTCGTCGAGACGTGTATGGTTGTAGGACACCAGCACCTCCTTTCCCTCAATGCAGTCGCCGATGGTCCAGGAGTTCGCACCCTCTCGCTCACAGAGGTTGCCGACGATGAGCTGGAGGTGTTCCCTCGGCGTGGCGATCATGTCGAACTTGAGCCGTCCGTCAACGAGGTTGTGGACACGGTACTTGCGGAACCGTGCCGTCGGCCCCTCGAAGGTGGCCTTGTATTCGTAATCGCGCCCGTGGCGGATTGTCACGTCCTGATATGTCATCAGCGTGTACCGCTCGCCTTGGTGGAGGATGTACGAACCCGGCACGATCTCCACGTGCATCGTCAGGGCGAACTGAAGGTACACCTTGCAGTCGCCCATTATCTCGCGGTAACGGTACGAATCATCGTCAACGTCGATGGCTATGAACGGAGCGCCGCTTGCACTGTAAATGACCATAGATTTGAATTTTGAGGGTTTCTATCCTTTGATTTTGCGCGTGACGTGCATTATTGCTGAATAGGGCGGCTTACCCCTGCTTTTTCACGAACCGTCCGTTGGCGTCGCGCCGTCGGCATTCGGCCGTGGCAAGTGTCGCCGGAGAGCTGTCCGACGAGTATGTTCCGAGCGGAGGGCGGCGCGTTTTGCATTTTTCGTCCGAGCAGTATAGTCGCTCTGCGGCCTTGCGCTTTGACACCTCCTGCGTAAAGGCATCCTGAAGGCCGCGCATCTGCCGCTTAACTTCAAAGACCTCCAGCCGGAGTTCCTGCTTGATCTTCCTGTCCTCCAGCTTCTCCTCTTCGTATGTCTTCAGGAGATTCGCCTGATACTCGTTGTGCTGTTTCATCTGCTCCAGCATCTGCTTCGATGTCTCGATCTGGGTGGACACAAGGTCGGCCTGCTGTTGAGCCGCCGTAGTGTCCTCCTGCTTCGCCTGGGCTTCCTCCTTCTTTGCCTCCGCCTTTCCCTTACGACGGAAGATGTCGAGCGATGCAATCCACTTGAGGAACTCCAGCCCGCCGAAAGCGGCAAGGATGGCGAGGAACATATCCAGCCAGATGGGCATACCCTTCGCTGCTTCCATTCCGATTTCAATTTCCTCCATCGCCTCGCCCTCCTCAAATGAATGCAACCACGTATGCCGTCGAGAACATCGCGCACTCCGCCCATAGGATGTAATCCTTCCCGATGGACTTCGTGAGCAGGCCGACAACGGCGAAACCGGCGATGAAGATCAGCGCCACCCACCACAGATGAATGGCGAAGCAGACGTAACAGAGGAAGCAGATCGCGCACATCATCGTGAACAGCACGTGCAGCACCATCTGCTTATGAACTGTTTCCCATTCCGGGGTGAGAGCCACGCAGACGAGGTAGAGCGGGGCGAAGAAACCGAAGACCTGCACCGGGCTCCCGGTAGAATTCTCCAGTAGCGACGGAACCAGCAGCAACGCCGCAACAATCGTTACGGCACTCCAGAGGTTGACGTTGTGGATGGGAACGAACTCCTTCCATTTCCTCGCATACGAGGAGTAGGACGGGAGCAGGCCGAATCGGTAGATGCCAAGCCCGATGAATCCACCGAGCAGGACGAGGCTCAACAGAGCCGTGATTAACAAAAATGCTTTCATATCTTGATTCTTTAATGGTTGTTCAATACTTCCTCACTGGCTTGTCGCTGAGCCGGTAGAACACCTTGTCGCCTTCGCACCATACCTCTATGAAGTAGGCCGTCGCCATAAGCTGCACGAGCCGGGTGTCAAGGGTGTCCGATTCAAGCGTCATTCCTCGCTCCATCCCGCCGGGTATGCATCGGGAGCCCAGATGTTCCCGTCAATTGTCGAGGTATAATGCTTCCCGCCATACGACACCCTGTCGCCGGTGTTGTATGCGTCGTGTGCGCCTGTGGGCTGCTTCCACTCCGGCCACTCGTCCGCACTGACCTCCGTCCAGAGGGCCGGTGTGGCATCCGGCGCCCAGTCGGACTGCGTCTTGTGCGGCTGTAGGCACTTGTATAGCTTGCCACCGAAGTACCTGCGCTCTCCGGCCCCCACGTCTATGCCCGGGCTCCACGGATCGAACAGGGCCGGCACCTCAAGGGCGGCAGCATCGTCCAGTTCGCTGACATTGCCCTTCAGGAGCGTGAGCAGCTGCGTCATCACCTCGGCCATTGTAGGGTTGTAGTCCGGGGAGTACGCCATTTCCAGGACGGAGCAGGCGACCTCCTTACACTTCTCAACGAACTTGTTGTAGGCGACATACTCCGCTGCCTCGGAGAGGCACTGTCTGGCAACAGCAAACTCATCTTCTGCCGTATAGCGGATTCTAATGAGCGCGGTGACGAGCATACTATAGTGTTCCTCCGACAACGGAGCGTCCGTAACCACCGTCACTGACTTGACCTCGAACCCTTCGCCGGATTCCTCGATGCTGTAATTGACCGTCGTGTGGTACTCGGTCCCGCTCTTTGACACCGTTACGAGCGGCGGTCTTTCTCCGTAGTACATTCTCTTTGTTCCTCCTTATGGTTATGCCGCCATATCGAACGATACGGTCAGCGGCCTGTATTTGGCCTTGGTTCTTATTGTCTCGTAGTTATTCCTGATGTAGAAGTAACGGAAGAATTCGGACGGGAACTGTCCGAGAATCTCCTTCCGCAGATTGTATGTCCTATGCATACGACAGAAGCCGAGATATGAGTTGATGACCTGCTCGATGCGCTGGCAGTCGAGGGTGTCGAGCTCTCTCTCCATCATCATCTCGCCGAAGCCGTGGACGCGCTCCCGGAACCGCGCAATCGTCACGTTCGACAAGTATGTCCTGTGCGGCTTGATGAACGAGCCGACGAACTTCAGTCCGTGCGCCACGGGCTGGATATATCGCTTGTCCTTATGCAGTTCCAGAAGCAGCGATTCCGAAAGGAACCGCTCGATCTTCGGTATCTGGGCCATCAGGAACGGCAGGTCATCGCAGGTGATTTCAAAGTCATCCACGAAACGCTCGTAGTCGAAGTTCTTGTGCCGGAACAGGAAAAGGACATGCGCATCGAGGAACGATAGCAGGAAGTTGGCAAACTGCTGGGTGGTATGGTTGCCGATTGGCTCGCCGCGATCATCGCCGCAGGTGAACATCGACTTGCGCATAGACAGTCCCAGCCATTCCCTCGGGTCGGTGTTGAACACACAGTCGCGCTCTGGGTGGTGCATAACGACCTGCTCAGTCACACGCAGCAGGATATCCTTATAGTCGCCGTGATAGTAGCGCCGGATGAACCGACCCAGCAGGTACCAGAGCCTTGACTTGCTGATACCCATAAAGAAGCCCACGAGGTCACCACGGAACACCCAGGCACGCTTCGTATATCCCTCGGACACTCGCTCGAATCCCGCAGAAACGGCCTCGACGGCCTTCTGGGTACCGAATCCCTTGCGGCAGTTGAATGACACGTTACCCTGCGAGACAAACCGCTCCTCGAACAGGGGAATCAGTCTCATACAAATCCAGTGATGCACGATGCGGTCCCGGAACGCTGCGGCAAACACCTCGCGCAGCTTAGGATAATGGACAAGAAAGCACGTGGACGTGGTCGGCTTGTAGGTGCCGGTCCACAACTCCCACGCAAGCACTGGGAGGTCGATATCCGCGACCTTCATATATTCGATCGCCTGCGGGGAAGACATCTTCCCCTTCAGGCAGTCGCGGTATGCGTCCAATACAGTCTCGAAAAAGAGGGCGAAATCCGGGAATAATCCGTCAAGTGCTGCCACAGGCCTTGCCACGTTACTGTTGTACTTGTTGTTGTTGTTCACGTTGCCGGAATTGAAGTTCACGTTCCAAGCGTTGTTGCTGTTGTACTCCGTGCTACTCCAGTAGTTGCTGTGTTCTTGCGGTATTGCATCTTCGTAACTACGGCGCACCGCCAAGTCGGCGCCGACCGTAGTAAACCGCCCATTTAACGGATTATGGAGCACCCTGCGCATCATTTCGCCGCCTCCTTCTTTTCGGTGGTGACATCCGATGCCGCACCCTCGCCCAAAGTATAATCCCGCCATCCCACGAGCTGCGCGATTATCCGCTTCACCAGCGCCTTCTGCTTGTTGTCCGCATCTTTCGACAGGATGCCAAGCTTCTTGAGCACGGTGAAAGCTGACTTCACCGTATTCGCAAGCGAGAGCGTACAGTTCAGGTATTCAACACGCAATCCCCGATCCCGCGACGAATCGGCCATGCCGATGGAGTTTAGCATCTCAAAGGTGCTGGCTATCATTTCGTCGTAGAACTTCCGAAGCGAGTTGGGGCTTCGCATCACCATCCCTGCAACAACCAGGAGAAGGTTGACCGAATCCCTGTAAACCGGTAGCTCCGCAAGCGTCTTCGCCCTCTTCGCCCGGACGGCCTTGCCAAGGGCAATCACCTCGGGAGGGATTTCCACACCGTCGGGCTTCGAGACCATATTTTCTATTTCATTCATATATCGTATTCGTCCGTCCTACCGCCGTGCGCCTCCGAGACAGGCGCACGGGATAGGTGAAAGGTCAAAGGTGAAACCTAAATACTGCCACAGGCCTTGCCACGTAACTGCCGTACTTGGTGTTGCTGTTCACGTAGCCGGAATTGCCGGTCACGATCCAAGCGCCGGTGCTGCTGAACTCCGTGCTACTCCAGTAGTTGCTGTTTGTAGGCATCGTGAACGGGTTTGTATTCGTCACGCGGCGGATTCTCTGCAACAGGTTGGCAAACAGGGGCAGAAGGGCCTCGCTCTCCGGGGTCTCGTTGGCATAGTTCACAGAGATACGGCCACCGTTTTCATAGGTCACCCTGCCGCAACTGTTATAGAAGAAGTTGTATATCCGTGCGAGCGTACCGAGCGCGGGCAGGTGCCACTTGGTGCGGGCGTACTGCTCATCCAGTTCCTCGCCCTCGGCAACCTCCGGCCGGTAGAGGTATGCTGCGAACGCCGCCGGGTAGAACAGCTGGCGGTAGCGGTTCGGGCTCGTGGCCTCGGAGTTCTGCGCCACGAGCGCCACCATCGCGTCGGCCAGCTCCGTGGGAGTGGTCGGGACCTTGATATCCTCCACGTTCGGGTAGGTCTCCATCAGGTAGCCTTGGATGATGGCCTTGGCGTGGTTGACGATAGCATCGTTCGCCGCCTTGCCGTTGAACTTCGAAGCAGCGCCGGAGTTGAGCACTGCATAGCCGTCATCCTGCGCCGCATCGAGGAAACTGTTCCTGATATATCGGTAGTCGGTAGATGAGTTGTCGGCGTTCGGGATGCCGGACGTGGTGTAGTTCGAAACCGGGGTGTCGATGGCCGACGACAGCTGGGCCGCATCGCGCACAGTATCGGTGAACGACGACGGGAAGCCGTTGGCGCCGGACGCATCGGGGTAGATGCCCCACGGCAGGGACGACGTGTTGATGGTAGAGCCGTCCGAGCTTGTTACGACGGCATTCTCCTTGGCGTACACCTCCACGTCGTAGTTGTCGTCATCAACCTTCGTCACCTTTGTCGCAGCGCCGGAAAGCGTCTTTGAGGGGTCGTACTCATCGTCGAACGTTCCGTCCACGTAGGCGAAATCGCCGACCTTCGGGATGCGGTTGTAGAAACCGACCTTTTTGTCAAAGGTGACGGCGCTGCCGTCCGTCAGCGTGATGGTTACACGCACGGTAAACGTCAGGTCGAGGGACGGGTCTGACAGTTGGAGCACGTTCAGCGCACCTTCCACGGTGTCGGTGAATACGGCATAGCTCGCCGCCTGCGCCGCATTCTCGCCGACGAAGGCCCACGACACCGCCTCCTTGCCGCCGACGATGGCCACGTTGTTGCCGGTGGACGGCAGGATGTTAAGCCGCCAGCCGTTGAAGGCGCCGGTCTGCTTGATATATTTCAGGCCCTTGATGTTGAAGCCGGTGATCGTGCGCTTCGGGTAGTCGATATACACGGAGTTCGCGGCACTCTGGAAGTTACCGAAGCGGCGGGCGAGCGCCTGTATCTCCGAGAACAGCAGGTAGCGGTCATTGGACGCTGCGAGCATTGCGATGTCGCCGGTAATCTCGCAGGTTGACGTCGTGGCGTAGAACATCAGCATATCCGCACGGACGCCCGTCCAGTCCACATTGAAGAAACGGACGGAGGAAAGGGCGTTCGGGCTGTCCCGCTTGGCGTTGTAGATGTTCAGCGCGAGCAGGCCGGTGTTGAAGCTTCCGGCCTTGGCCTGGTCCACATAGATGGTCGAGAGGTAGTCCACGCCCTCGAAGTCCACCGTCTGGAGGTTCGGCTGCGCGTCGATGCGGAGCGTTGTCAGGGAGGCCGGGAAGTGGACGGTGGCGAGGCGCTCGGACGCCGGAAGCTCGACCAGCGGGAACGTGCTGCCCCGGAGGTCTATGCTCTCAAGGCGGG
Organism: Bacteroidales bacterium; assembly: GCA_017561765.1. Taxonomy (GTDB): domain Bacteria; phylum Bacteroidota; class Bacteroidia; order Bacteroidales; family UBA932; genus Cryptobacteroides. The sequence continues at coordinate 16,582 of JAFZBM010000123.1, forward strand.
AGCACTTCGACAGGTTGATCTCGCCGGTGGCGGTGGTCACTCCGCGAATCTTGATGCTACGGATGTTGGTCGCGTTGGCGATGCCGATGCTGCTTGCCAGAAGCTGGTTCGCATCCTCCCCGTCGGGGTTTACCTCGATCTTCTGGAGCAGCTTGCCGTAGAACACGAAAGCGCCCTGATCCGCGCTCACGCCGACGTTCATATCGCCGAGGTCGAGGAAATAGTTGATGCCACGGATGCTGATCCAGCTGTCCGACGAGAGGGTGATGGCCGGATAGTCGATGGTCTGGCCGGCCGGTACGCGGACGCGCCTGCCGGACTGTGATGCCGGGTAGTTGCCGGAATCGGAACCGACGCGGGGGTACAGCCACTTCGCCGTCTTCAGCTTGAAGTTGTACACAGCCCCGTTCTTTCCGCGCCACGAAAGGCCGTTGGCCGCAGCCGAGCTTCCTGCGAACTCGCCGTACTCGCACCACGAGCTGATGTACATCACGCGGTTCTTGAGCCAGTCATATTCGCTCCACCGCTGCGAGCCGCAGCTCTGGGTGATGGCCTGAACAGACGTGTTCACGTACTCACCGGCCTCCTGTGCGACGGACGCATTTTCGTACACCAGTCGGGCCATCTCGTTGTAGGCGATGCCCGGGAAGTAGTCCTGCGCCTCCAGCATCCGGCTTTCGAGGTACTCCATCACGGAGCCGCCGATTGCGGCCATAGCGGAGAGGACATTGTTCATCATTGCCGTGAACTCGTCCTCGAAGGCGGTCTCCAGTAGGTTGTAGTAGCCGGATTCCTCGCCCTGCCAGTAGAATTCACCGGCGGCGTTGGTGTCGTGTTCCTCCACGTAGTAAGGCTTGCGGTTCTGGCCGACGTTGTTGGTCTTGATGATGGTGTCAACGTCATCCTGCTCATGGCGAATCTTGCAGGTGACGGGGTCGGTGTAGTAGTAGGTGTTCTTGGCCCGGTTGTCGGTACCTGCGAAGAACTTGACCAGGCAGGAGTGATACAGGCAGTCATCGACGTGCATATAGGTTCCTGCGTTGGTCTTGAAGTGCGCCGTCCGCTGGGCCACGAGCATATTGTTTGCGGTCTCCCACTGGCCCTGCGTCCACGCCGTGGAGCCTCCGAAAGCCTCGTACTGCGTCCGGGCGTTCAGCTTCTCGTAGGTCCCGGCGCCGGTCTTGGCCACGCCGGCATCCACCCACTGCCCGGTGATCTCGTCGAAGCGGTACATATCGTACTGCGAGGAACCGTAGGACGCATCCGCCTGCGTCACCCAGTAGAAGCGCGAGCGGTCCACATCCTCGGAGAGACGGAGCTGCGTCAACGTACCGGCGAACCAGCTGACCCGCTGGTGGTGCAGGTAGCAGAAGTTGAAGAAATTGCGGAACGCGGCGAGGGCGTTCGCGCTGTTCGGTGCCTTGGTCGTTGAATCCGTCGTGCCGAAGCCGAAGTTCAGCTGCTTCTGGCCGTTGTACATATACGCCTCCTCCGAGGCGTCATAGGTGATGTCATCGTTCCACGGGATGCGGAACAGGGCCAGCGGACGGTCATTGTTCGCGCCCTCCAGCATCAGCATATCGGGGGTGGTGTTCTTATTGAATCCGAACGTATTCTTGTCGCCCTTGCCCGCGCCCCACGTCATCAGGTACTTGAACACCCAAGGGTCGTTCTCTGTCTCCCGGTGGAAGAACAGGTATGGCTCCTCATACACCGCGAGGCGGGCGTTCGGGTATCTGGCGAGCTGGCCGGGCTGCGACATCACGCCCATCGACACGAGGCGCTTGAACACCTCCGTATAGATCTTGCACAGGCCCATCTTGTGGCCCTGCATCGACGAGGCGAAGTTGATCTTGCCGTTGAGCTTCGTGGCCAGCGGCTCGCCGGTGGCGGGCTGGTAGCCGCCGCTCGACTGGATGGCGGCAGACGGGTCGAGTTCCGGGATGAAGCGGCTGTCCTCGGTGGTCTTCTGCTGCTGGTTCCAGTCGAAATAGGTCATCGCCGTCGTGCCCTGGCCGCTGTTCTCCAAATCCGTGAGCTTGCCGGACAGGGCGGTATCGCCCGGCCGGTGTATGTCGAGCGTGTTGCCGGTGGACTTTCCCTTGTTCTCATCGCCGTACTTGGCGAGGTGGCCCGTGAGGCCGAGGACATTGTATTTCTCCTTGGCCTTGTTGAAGTCGATGGCGCCATTGTCGCCGAGGATGTCGTTCGCATCGGCGAAGGCTATCTTCTCGGCCACGGTCGGCAGGGAGGCCTTGTAGTCGTTCATCACCTCCTCGGTGGAGAGGGCCTTGCGGTACACGCGGACCTCGAATACGTCGAGGTCGGATGTCGTGTTGCCGAGCACCATCGAAATGTCGTCGCCGACGAAGATGTCGTTGACGGCGTAGGTGAACTCCCGTTCGATGCGGTCGTTGATGAAGATGCGGACGTAGTTCAGGCCGCGCAATCCATAGACCACGTTGACAGTAAGCCGTGTGCGCACCCCCTCCGCCCACGTGACGTTCTGGTCGTCGAGCGCTCTCTTGCGCTGGGTGAGCAGGTATGCCTCCTTGGGCAGCATTTCGAAGCCCCAGGCCTTGCCGTCGGCTGCGAACGTGCCGCACATCTTGATGACCGGCTCGTCATCGTCGAGGACATTGTTCGTGCGGAAGTCAACCTCTATGGTGACGTGCCTGCCGGTGCTGGCCCCGTCCATAAAGTCCGCGAAGGGGTTGTACCCGATTGTCAGCCTCCGGCCGGCCGGGATATGCAGGGCGCGGACGGTCTCGGCGTTCGCCGCCGTGGAATCCACATCCTTGTTCACGTCCATCCACCCGTCCGACACCATGCCGAAGCCCTCCCACGTGGACGGGACGAGGGAGCCGGTCGCCTTGTTGACAATGGTCTTAGGCGTAGCCTCGCTGTTGGCGCGGTCTGACGGCTGGAGGATGAAGTCGGCCCCGGCCGTCGGGGAGAACGCCGTGGAGTTGGCGAATGTGAAGAACACCGGCGCCGCGAGCGCGTTGCCGCTGGTGTCCTCGATGTGCATATATGCGTAGAACTCCTCCACCGTGGGATCGTCCAGCTCGATGCCGAGCTGCGTGGCAAGATCATACTCCACGTTGACCGCCGCCTGCTGCGTCCATGTGGCATATACCTTCGAGCTGTCGGCAGAATCCACGAGGCGGAAGCGGACGGCCATCGCGGTATTGGAGGACCACTTAAAGAAGCTGACTTCCGTCCAGTTGTCGAGGTGGTCGTTGACGTTGTTGACGGCGACCGCCGGGGAGACGGAGCCGTTGGCGACCATATACTGCGATTCCACCCAATCCGTCTTGACGGTTTCAGACACGTAAAGACGTGCGCGAACGGTATGCACCCCGTTCGCCATCAGGACGGCCATCATATCCGCGTTGTCGAACGTGAAGGTGACGCCGGTTGACATATTCGTGGCAGACCCGAGGCTGCGGGAGCAACCCGGATCATTGTTCAGGTAGGAGTAAAGAGCCGTAAATCCGCTGCCCGTGCCTGTTCCGAACTGGAACTGGAGGGTCTTGGCGATGGCACCGCCCACGAGGTAGTTCAGCGAGAGCGTGCTGCCGGTCATCGGGACGGAGAAGGGCGTGTTGGGGACCAGCGCCAGCGCGACGACGTTGAGCGTGAAGCTGCGCCAGATGGACGAGGCGTATTCGCCGACGGCGCGGATGCGCACGTAGTTCATCCCGCTGAACAGGTACGGCTGAAGATTGATTTCCGTCCATCCCGAGGCGTTCGCCGCGATGGAGAACGATGCGCGTGTGACCCACGCGCCGCTGTTGCTGGTACGGGACTGCAATACGATCTGCACGTCCTCCTGAACGTTGTCGGTACCGCCGGTGGCATAGGCGACGGTGGACGAAGCCTTGACGGCGATGGATACGGCGGCTGACGCCTGGATGCTGTCCGGGGTCTCGCGGAGCGTGAGGCCCACGGTGTAGAGGTCGTTCTGCTCGATGGACGGAAGGGTGGCGGAGGTAACGAGGTATTCGGCCCCGGCCTCGCCCCATTTCTGCTCGTCCGTAAGAGCGGCCCACGCCAGATATCCGTCCTCGTCGGCAAACCCGGCCATCACGTTCGACGTGCCGTCCGAGCCTGTGACTACGCGGGTATATCCGACCTTCTCGCCGAAGGTCTTCTTGATGAAAGCCTGGACGCGCGAGCCGACGTAATTCTGCCACGGTACATCCATACTGGTTATTTCCTGGTTAATCTTCTGCCTTGCCATAGTTCTCTTGTTTATGCTGGTTAATCATCGCTCCACGCGTCGTCATCGAGCCACGGGTATTCGTCGATCCATATTCCGGAGCCGAAGCAGGACCTGATGGCCTGCCATACGAGACGAGCCCCGGCATACACGGCGGTGATAACCCGCCCTGCTACGTATATCCCGCTCGTTTCCCTTCCGTTCTTGTATATCATTGCGCCTTGCCTCCTTATTCGTCTTCATAGGTCATATAAATCTTGTTCGGGTCTGGATTCTGCAAGGCCTCGTACTGCGCTTCCGTCAGCAGCACGTGCATTGACGGCAGTCCGGCGAGGAAAGCCTTGTATTGCTCCTCCGTGCCCTGATATCCGCCCTCCGTAGCCAGCTGATAGGCGCTCTTGCCGTTGGTCGGCAGGTAAATCTTCGTATAGATCGTCGAGGACGTATTGTTCGTGTAGGATATGACCGTCTTCGACCAGAGCCACTTTCCGGCGGTCATCGTCGGAAGTGAGTTTTCCCACGATGACGGCAGGGTATCCTGCGCGTCGGACAGGCCATAGCTGACGACAGAAGACGACACGCCGACACCGTCGTTGCCGTCATTCCCCTTCAGGGCGGCAAGCTGGGCCTGCGTAAAGTCTGCATACGTGAACGGTGCTCCCTGGTCGCCACGGGACACCACGCCGGAATCGACATAGGTACCGGCTGACATCGACCAGATGAACCAATGGCCGTTCTCGCCGATGTACGGAGGCCTGGTCACAGCGGATAGCGGGACCTTCACGGAGCGGCCCTGCGCGTCCGTGGCTATGGTATAGAGACCCTCGAAGGTCGTTGCCGGCGGGAGGGTGCTTATCGGTTGCAGTTCGGCGTTTTCAATAAGCATAGCGCATCAGTTATTTACATTCCTGGAATGATGGGGATTATCTTCCCGTCCTCGGTGATGACGAAGCCGCCATCCTCAGTCGAGAGAAAAAAACTCACGTCCCCCTCCTCCTGGAACAGCGTGAGCGTGAAGTTGAACTGAATCCAAGTGAGGCCGTCGCGGCAGACGAAGTCTTCCACCCGTTGCGTCTTGTAGAAGCACTTGAACGTCTTGCCGAGTGCGCGGATGAGGATTTGACGCGCACCGCGAAGCGTGGGGTCGGAGCTGCTGGCGGCTTTCGTCAGGTCGTAGAGCAGGGCGTCGTAATTGCGCCAGGCATCGGCCGGCGTGGAGGTCTTGAGCAGGCATTTGAGCGTGATGTCGCGACCCTTGTAGGTGACGGTCCCCCGGGACTTGCTGCGCTTCCAGTTGGCCGCAACGCCGTCGAATGAGCCGCCGATGGTCTCGAACTCATCGCTGCTGAAAGAGCTGTCCGCGTCGTTCAGCGTAGGGTTCTCGTCGTACTTTGCACCGCTGATGACCGAAGACTTGCGGATGAGCAGGGGCTTGACGTCCGCGCCCTTGATGACGGATCCGATGGTGCCTTGTAGGACGCGGATGCCGTAGTCGGAGAGCGGCCGGCCGTCGATCACGTAGTCCCGTTTCTCCGGGAGCGAGGATTGCGGCTCGGCATAGGTATAGCCCTCCAGCGGTATGTCGGCGGCGAAGCGGACGTGCAGGAGGTGGAACGTGCGGGCATACTGCAAGCTTGGCATCGATTCGAGGCGCAGGGTCGCGCTTCGGCCTATGCCCGTGAAGCTGAATACGTGCGTTGGACGGGAGCCGAGGAACTGGTAGAAAGAATCGATGTCGGCGACCGAACCCTTCAAGATGAATTTCAGCGTCACGGTCTTCGATTCCAGCAGGGGATTGGAAAGGTCCGGCTCGTAGCCGTCCATCTCCTGCCAGTCGTTGCCGCCGACGGTTTTCATATCCGGCCACTGGATGAGCGTGTTGTAAGCGCCTCTCTCCAGAATCACGTTGTAGGTGCTGCGGATGTCCGTGCCGTCTATGGTAATGCCGTGTATCATATCGCCTTCACTCCTCTGTCAACGATGGTTCCCACATTGTTCTTGATGGTTCCGGCCAGATTGCGGACCTCGGCGAGGGTCTCACGCATAGCGTCCGTGTCGGAATGGATGCCCTGAACGTGCTCCAGCAGGGCGGCGCTGTTCGCCACAAGCTGCGCGTGCTGGTTGCGCATCTCTTTGACGTTCTCGTTAAGCTCGAAGGTATGGCCTTGGACGGTGGTCAGGCGGGCGTTGCTCTCGTCAACGCTTTCTTGCGTATAGCCAAGAGCGGATTTAGTTGCCGCCTTTCTGGTGGATTCATCCGTTTCAGAAAGGTCAAATCCATTCGCCAACGCCCAGGCTTTATATTCTTCAGCTACGGCAGTACCGGCCTCGAACATTTTGTGAATACCACCGAAAATGCTCCCCACGATATTGCGCATCTCTGACTGTATTTCCTGCGGAGAACCGAGGCCGTAGGCATTCCGCATCTGGTCGCGGAACTGCTCAAGGTATTCTGTCACGACCATCTGCTGTAAGAATTCCTTTCCTAATTTGGATACGTATTTGCTTCCGAGTTGACCAAATTGCTCCAGCGCATTTCCACCACCATTCACGACGCTGTCCCAGATGATATCAGTGATTTCTGAACCGAGGTCTTTGAAAGTATTGGAGATAGAATCGTCAATGTACTTTGATGCTTCCTCATAGGCCTCTTTTTGCTCTATGAGCAATTGGAGCTGCTTTCTCTGTTCATCTGTGATTTGGGTGTTGGTCTCAAGGAACAACTTGGCCGCATCAACATTGAACTCCCCGTTGACGGGATCACCGCCCCAAAGCTCAGGTGCGAGGTCCGAAAGCCGCTGATATCTGTCAAAGAATCCTGTCAGGCTCTTATATGTCCTGACAACCATATCTCGCACATCGCCGCCAAACTTTTGCTTGCCGGCATATTTCATTACTCGATCGTAGTCGAAGTAATCCTTTTCCGAACGACCACCCCAGATAGAGCCAACCTCTTTATACTGTTCCTGATATTGGCGGAGTGCTTCGCCCATTTTTTTGTATGCATCAGCGGTTGCCTCAATGCTCTTCCTTCCAAAGATGGTATCAAAATCTTCTGATTTCAGTTTGGAAAGAAAGAGAGCATATTTTGCGAGAAAATCCTGCCTGTCATACCAGACGTGAGAATCTTCTTCATTCAAACTTTCGGATAGATTCTTGAAGAATTTTCCGGCTGTATAAAGATATGCGATTGCGCCCGCTATTGCCGAGCCGTAGCTGCCCTCTCCAGCCTCTGCTGCCTCGAAAGCGCTGATTGCGTTAGAAGCGGAATTCACGACGCTTCCGACATTCTGAAGAACAGCCGAAAGGCGCTCCCCACGTTCGCCGAATAACGTCATTAGGTCAGAAACGGAAGATGCTATGCTTTGGATTTGAGCGTTGCTCTCATTAACGGCGCTGCTCATCTGCCCGGCTGCTTTTCTCTTCGCTGCGTCATCCCCGGATTCCATTGCCTTCTGATACTCATTATATGCTTTTTTCAGCGCCTCAAAAGGGTTCCTCCGCATAACTTCCTCCCTGGCATTCTTGATGGCCGCAAGGTAGTTCTTCAGGTCTTCGGATGAAAGGTTCTGGGTTGTGTTGAGCAGATCTTCTGCCGTATCAATGTAGGTCGTGAGCAATTCAGTTGTGAAGAGCGAAAGGTCGCCCATCAGCTTCTTGAATACATCCGTCTCAGCCAACTCTTCTGCTTTGAGGGATGATAGCGCTTTCTTCCTTTCTTTCTCGGCCTTTTCGATATTCGACGCATCCTTTACAGGATCCATCTTGGCTATCTTCTCGTCATACTCGCGGTTGATACGCTCCTCCGCCTGCTTGTATGTCTCGAACTCGCGGAGAAGGTCAAGGTATGCCTGCATCTGATCACTCGCATTCTTGGCTGATTCATCATTGATTTTATCGGTCGTGACTTTGAATTTCGCCTCAATGTTGTCGCAAGTCTGATTGTACAGGTCGGATGCAGTCTGTAGCTGCTCGTCAAGGGCCGTGGTGTCCCAGCCGTTCTTCTGCCACTCTATACGTCTGGCTGCGACTTCTTTCTCCGTTGCTTCATAAGCAGCAAGAGCATCAGCCTTTTCTTGCTCATAATTGAACTTTGCCAGGTCGCGTTTTGCCCTGAAGTATGTCTCCCAATCTTCCCGGCTTTTAGCAACGTCGATTTCCGCATTGAAAGAATCGCGGACACCTTCTCTCTGTTCGGAAGTCAACTGCTTCTTGAAATTTTCCGTCTGCTTGAGAATTTCGGCAAGGGCATCCTCGTATGTCTTCGTTGTAGCATCTGTTGTGTTACGTACAACAGTAGGCAGGCCCTTCAAAAGGTCGGCCGCTATATTGTTTTGAGAAATACCATTCTTGATGAGATCATCTGCTTCTTTCTCCAGCTGGCTCGCCTCATTCAGCAGATCCTGACGATTCTTCTCAATGAAATCGGCCCGCATCGCCTCTTGCTGGTCGACGTCAGCAGCGCCATTACTTCCGGCAAGGCCGATAATCATGTTTTGATACCATTTCGTTCCGGCATTTTCTGCCGCAAGACGTAGTTCAATGGCTTTGGCGTACTTGGTTTCGGCGAGGGATGCGTAGGCTGCGGCCTTTGCCCGGGCCATCATCGCATTTACAACGACATCGGAATTTTCAACGGCCACCTTTTCGTATGAGGTCACGTCGTCCACCTTGAACCCGAGTTTCTCCCACGCCTCACCATTTTTTTCTACGACAGCTTTCTGCCGCTCAAGGTCGCCGTTACACGCCTGCCATTCGGCTTGCAGGCGACGGTATTCTGCAAGCTGGGAAGCAACGTTCTGTCCCACCTGGTCCCGCCATTTCTTCTGTTCCTCGCGAGCTTTCTTCTGCTCTTCGGTCAGTTTGCTTATGACGGCGATTGCCGCAATGACAGCGGCCCCACCAAGCAGAAGGAGGCCTGAATGCAGGCCGATTGCAGCCGCCCGGGCGAACTGCGCAGACGTTCCAAGGCGGAGCAGGCCGGTTGCTGTGCGCAGGTTCCACGTGTGCCACAGTTGCGTTGCCCTCGTGACGACAGTGACCCGGAATGCGGAGGTGGCATTGAGAGTATTCGCCATCTGCTGCATCCCCATCAGGATTGACATTGAGGATTGCAACTTCGTCTGGATGGCAATTAGCTTTTCCTGATCATCCGATAATGCCCCAAGAATACCGGATGCCGCCGTATAGGCCCCCATCATACCCTGAACACCACTCATCAACCCAGAAAAGACGGCTCCTGCCCCTTTTGCCATGTTTTGGCGCTCTATGGCAAACTGCCTTTCAACCTCAACGAGCCTGCGCATCTGAGCCTCAAGATTCCGATATTCCTCGGTATCCTGCTTTTCTTCCAGACGGAGTTGCTTCATCTGGTTGGCAATGGTCATCATCTGGTTCCGGAAAGATGGAGCCGTATTGCTGGAGAAGGATTTATAGCGGGCCTCAAGTCCCTGCAACGATGCCTCTTCAAGGGCGATTTCCTGCCGTAGTTGCCTAAGCGCAGAACGCATCCCTTGGTTGCCGCTTCTGTTTGCGGCCGCAAGGGTGTCTCTGTACCGCAGCTTAAGTTCAGTCAGATAATCCTTCGTCTTGGAAATACCGTCCTTGAGTTCGTCAATCGTTCCATCGAAGGTGTCCCGGGATTTTTTGAACGCATCTTCAAGCGACTGGACGCTGTAACGCATCTTTCCCGCAAGTGTATCGACACCCTTGCCTGCCGAAGCTGCTGCGCGGTCTATGTTTCCGAACTCATCAATGACCGCCTGCCCGTCCCTTTTTATCTGGGATGTTTCGAGGCCTATGCCGTAATATGTTCCTTCATCAGACATCGCTTATAGGTGATCAAAGTTGCTTGGGTCATTGGCATCGAGGCTATCATCCCATTTATCATCCTTCTTCGAAGAGTCAAAGTCATATGTCGGGAGGGTGGAACTGAAAAGAAGGAGTTGCTGGTAACTGTGTTCGTACAGGACTTCCCTGATGCTCATTCCGAGCCCCTTTGACATACCAAGGATAATTGCCCAAATGCTGTCATTGTCTATTGTTCCACTTCCTCCGTCTTTGTCCTCCGCAGAATGTTTACCTCGATCAGGGAAGTGGTAAGCCCGAAAAAAAAACCGGTCCCCGCTTCTTCAAGGGTCCCGAGAACGAGGTTTTTCATTTCCTCTGGCGTCAAGATTCGCATCAAGTATTCCCCGTACCTCTTGACCTTTCTCCTCCAAATCATATCCCTCAGCGCCCGGAACCAACGACGATCTGGAACACCAAACAGGAGCATGGCGGCCATTCGCCCAATCGGCTTGCATTTCGGCGCTATTGCAAGGGATTCCGAAACAGCATGTTCGAGGCTTCCTTTGGTTGACGGAAGTTCTGCTATCACCTCAGAAATGGCCACGAGTGTTGCGAATGTCGGACGCGGAAGCGTGAATTTCCAGCATCCTGCCTTTATTTCAATCGGACGTTCGAAGACAACCGCAGCTGCATCAGATTCTATTCTCTTCATTGGTTTGTAAATTATTAAGACTGGCCGGGCCAATCACCCGGCCAGATCGTTTAGATTACAGCGCTGTTACGCAACACCGCTACCGCCGGAGTTCGCCGCCGGAGCTGGCTTCTTGAACCTGGTGTACCAGTTGGAATCCTCATCAATCTTGATGAAGTTGAAGATAAGGTCGAGGAAGTTACCTTCGCTGTCACTCCAGCCGGGTTTACACTTGACAGAGGACAAGGGACACGTAATTCCCATAGCACCGACATTCTTCGGAGTGACCTTCACACCAAAGTTTTGAACGGGGACATGGGTCTTGACGTTGAAGTCCGTGGTGTTCACCACCTCGCCCAAACCCAGAGTTTCGTAAAGCTCGTTGGTGGGCTCAATGACACGGACGGTAAGACGCATACCGCCTTCGAGATCTTCGTGGCCGACCTCTTCACCGCCAGTTGCCTTCGCGGAGAGTTCGTCGCCATCTAAAGCCTCAAGAACAGCGGATTTGTCCTTGATTTTTCCCACGCTCGACAGAGAGGCGGGCATCGAGAAAGAGCCGGTAGCAATACCGATTTCGGTTTTGCACTTACTCCAGGCCATTATTACTCTTGGCATAGTCGTTAAGTATTAAAAGTTACACGATTAAACTTGATACTGATGTTTACAAAATGCTGACGGTTTTCATGGTTCAGATAATCCTTGGGCGCTTTTTCGAGGTCGAAATCATAATCCGTATCGAATTCGTTAAGCACACTCACCAAAGGCTCTCCGAGGGCAGACAGCTCCTGAATCCTTCCCCAGTCCGGGACAGGATGGCCGGAACCATTGTCAATGTCCGGCACATAGATGTTGACCTTTGCCCTGCCATCCTGAATTTGGCCTGACCCGGCGGCGGATACGGCGATAACCGCATCCTCCGCCTTGGAATTTAACGGCCGGCACTCTTTCTGGTACACTTGGCCGCCAATCCTTGTGGTCAGGAAACTTTCGATGGCATCGAACATATCCTGCTGAATCTGTGATGTGCCTTTCCTTGCCATTATCTGATTCCGAGTTTGGAGAGCAGTTCATCCACCATTTCCCTGACGCGGATAGTCGCCGAATCGAGAACGTCAAGGCCCATCGCCTCGACATATCCTGAATACTCCATACCGGCAACAATGATGAGTACGATGCCAGAAGGGTGCTCTTTAGCGAGCTGATGGAGGTATTCCTTTCCCTTCGCAGCACCGGCTGCACCATCCTTGACTACCGTGAAACCGCCCTCGTGGACTATCTCGCCGTCACGCAGGATGCAATAGCCTATGGAGCTCGACAGGTTGCCGGTCTGGTCTTGATACTTATGGCTTTGGGATGCGATGCGGCAGACATCATCACCAACCTTGATAAAGCCGCTGATGATGCCCGCAATAAGGGCGTCCGTCCTTTCGCGGACGTAACGCTCTTCGCTTCCTTTCGGTGTAATTCGATTGATTCCCATAGCCTATATCGTGATCAAGACCTGTTCTACCATCAATAGCTTTTGTGCATTTTGGACGGTAAAGCGTCCGAGGTTCGTGCCGTCCGAATCGAATAGCTCGATATCCTCTGCATTGAACTCTTGAAGGTCGATTCTGACCCTGTATGATGCCCTCGTGAAAAAGCTGTCCTCATCCTTTCCCTTCTTGTCTTTCTGGATGGTCTCGTAATGGCAGGCGATGCTGCTTCCGAGGATTTCGGAAACAGCGACGGGCTTCCCGCCAGAGAAGCCCCCGCCGGTCTTCTGGACCGTCCTGATATAGCCATTGGGGAAATAGATCATAGGAACGTTACTTTCGGCTTTTTATTGAGTTCATCCTTAATTCCATAGTCCTTGCAGAGCTGGGCGTAAAAGTCGAGCAGATCCTTGTTGTCATAGGACACAGAAACGCCACCTTCAGATACGCTTTTGGGGCGGATTGTGCGACGGATGACGAGGGCGAGGCCCTGGGCCACCGTGCGCATATTGGAGCCCGTCACCAGCTCTTCTGCGTCAAGGCCGGTTTTTAGCTGCATCTCAAGCAGGTCGGCATCCAGAGGGGTGATTCCGAATTTCCCGACCTGCTGGGACACAAACTGTCTTACCGTCACATTCATTGTCATCAGGCGAATGCGGAGCAGTCGATAAGACCCATCCTGTTGGACTGATTGACATCGACAATCCAGTCGCATCCATACTCCATGAAACGGCCTTCCTTGGTACGCTCCGTTGCGATGAACAGGCCATTGTCGCGCTCCGTGTATGCCTTGGTAGGAATACGGTCGGAGAGCTCGTAAGGCCGACGATGGCGGAGATTGCCAATCTTGCCAGTAGGAAGGAGCGAGATTGCCCAGTTCGGGACTGCATTGAACGCGGTACCGTCTTGCTTGGTGATATAGACATCCTTCAACTTGATACGGTAAGGAATCTGGAGAGATTCGAACACGTTGTTGACGATGCTCGGGGGCAACAGCTTCGTGGATGCATCGATTTCGACGTTGGAGACCTTGGACCGGAAGAAATCCTTGAACTCCGCGCAGGCAAGAATGGCATTGGTGAACGTAAATCGGTTCATCTCCAAAATCGTTGCGTCGCAGCCATATTGACGCAGGGTCGGGATGGCGTTGATCAGCAGAGAGAAGAATTTGTTCTTGTCGCTTGCGATAGGGACGATCTTATTCTTGCCAGTCTTGAACGGGAGGGTGATGGTGTTAATCTTGACACCGTTGTCGTCCACCTTGCTGCGGATGCTCGCTTCGCCAGTGAACTTTAGGTCGTTCAACATCAAGTCCATGCGCTTTTCGGGCGCGAGGGCGCACTGGCGGAAATCGTCAACGAGGAAGTTGATAACGGCCTCCATATCCTCCTGACGGCCAAGGCGGTTGAGCGTGTCAACAAGCACCTGAAGGCGATCCAGGCGGTCGTTGTCCATCTGGTAGGATTCGCCGAGGCTTCCGACTTCGCCATATCCCTTGGTCATCGAACGCCGCTTGCGGACAGGCTTGTTCGCATTGCGGTCGATGAAGGAGCCGACGATGACGGCGGTCTGGTTGCCAGAATAGGTCTTGAAAGTTCCGTCCGGGTTTGCGGGGAGCGGATCGAGGTACTCGGGCCAATCGACCCGGTCCGTATCCGATAGCGTAACCATTGCCCGGTTGATGACGATTGTCATAAAAACCGGGTTCGCGAGAATGGAATCAATAGTATAAACCATAGTTCTTTCCTCCTTTTACTCGAACATGAAACGGGAAGTGAGGGAAGCCTTGTCGGCCTCGGTCACTGGAATGTAGAGGTCTGCCTCCTTGATCTCGTAGGCGCGGTAGAGCGCGGTGATGGTCGCTCCCGCCTCGATCTTGGTACGCGCATAGTTCAGCGCGGTAGCCGTGTGAATGGCCTTGGGAGAGCTGCCCGTCTTTTCCTCGATAACGTCGCCCGCTGTGAGGGCAGCGGTAAGGGCGGCGACGGTGAGAGTGTCATAGTCGGCACGGGACGTGTCCACTGCGGAAACAGTGATGTCGTTGGTGCCATCGGAGAGAGTGCAGGCCCCGGTGATGCCGGAACCCTTCGCAATCTTCACGGAGGTGGCTTCAGCGGCTGCGTTGGCAATGACCTTCGCGGCGAGCTTCTCAAGGGTGACTTCGGAAAGAACGGCGCCCTTGGCAATTGCTGCGGAAAGCGCAGAGACGGTCAGCTCGTCGTAAGCCTCTTCCGAGGCATCGACGGCAGATACGATCACTACGATACCGGCGGAGAGAAGGGCGAACGTGCCTACCTTGGCAAAGCTACCCTTCGCAATCTTGATGGAGGTCGCGGCTGCGGCTGCCGCCTCGACCACCTTGAGGTTGTTTACCACATAGGCCTTGCGATTGGCATAGTCTATCTGGAGAGGGCACAATACGGGGACAAACTTCTTTTCAGGAAGCCCGACGGTGTCAAGATTGAAACCACCCTGCGACCGATAGCCGGAATCCACCGCATACAGTTCCCGCTCGACCTCAAATGGATCAGTTTCGTAAATAACTCCTGCTGCCATGTTGCTTTTGGTTGATTAGGATTTGGTTGCTTTTGCCGCAAGTTCATTGTTCTTCTCCTCTGCGGCTTTCAGGAGGGGGTCATCATCGCCCTGCTGGCCCTCGCCAGATCCGGGCTGACGATTGCCTGAATGATTGGCGTTCGCCACGGCCTGTTCATCATCCTTGAAGGATTTATCCACGGTTTCGGCAAAAGCCTTCACCTCGTCCTCATCCTTGAATGTCCTGCCGCTGATGATGGGCAGGTAGAATGATTCACGCACCCCTTTTTCCTTGAGGATGGATGCAAGGGTGGTCCCGAAACCCTGCTGCTTCTCGCGGTTTTCCTTTTCGGCTTCCCGCTTCTCGTAATCGTCGAAGCGCTTGTTGAGTTTCTTCGCCCACTCCGGCTCTTCCTCACCTGCTTTTGAAGTTTGCGGTTGCCTTTGTTCTCCAGATGTGCCCCCGTTGACCTTTTCTCCGTCCTTCAAGCCGTACTTTGTCTCGTAGTCGGTCACAGCCTTTGCGCTGGCCGTCTGCACCGCATTGTTAACCCTGAAGTCCGAATAGGCCTCCATCACCTGGGAGGTCGTAACGGCGTCGACTGCCGTCTGAACGTCCTCCTCCTTTGTCGTTGTCTTGGCGAGCTGGCGCGCCATAGGCTCCAACCATTTGGCATCTACCCCGGGGAATTTCCGTTGCAGTGCCTCAAGAATGATTTTGAACATAACTGTACAATTTTGTTTCAGTGAACGATTGTCACAAAAATAGGAAGCGACGAACGGGAGAAACAGGATTCGGGGCCAACATTGGTGAATGTCTATGGTGGCGTTCACCAATTAGCAAAAAGGCCGCACCTGAAGGTACGGCCCTCGCCCCGGTATGGGGATGAACAAACAGAAAAATGAAAGGTCCGCGACCGCGGATTTTATCTATTCATCTGGCGTTTCTCTTTTTTTTCGGCAGGTTGTTTTTCTGCTGACTCGGACTGCTCTTTGTCGATCTGCTTTATTTCCTCTTCCACCTGATCCGTCATCCCGATGAAGATGATTCCACTCTTCCGGCTCATGAAGGACGCATCCTTCGCCATCTTCGCGATTTCCAGCTTCTCTTTAATGTTCTCAATCGAGTACGGCTCAATCTCCACGGTTATCTCAATTGAATCGGCCGCCTTTTTCAGCGCGGGACAAATGGAGCCTACGGCGGAAACAAGGAAGTTATATCGCCGCTGTAGGAATTCACCGACAGTTTCAGCATGGTTGTCAACGGCAAGCAGCGTGGACATAAACATATACTTAAACGCAATTCCAGAGGCCATCTGTCCGAGGCTCTTCATGTTTTCAAAGGTGATTCGCGGGGTTGAAGTCATCCCATAGATGTTTTCAAGCAGCGTCGTTATCTCCAGCTTGATTGATTCGGGTGTCTGGTCCCAGGTGAGATAATATGCTTTCCCATCTTCTTCAATTTTTAGCATCCTCCGTCGCTCATCCTGATTGCCCAGCCCGGCCTCTCCGGCGATCTCGCCTTCAAGGATAAGATAGGGGAAGAAATGATAATCGATGCAATCCCCGTAGTCCGACAGCAGCTTCTCAAGTCGTGCGCGAAGCGACTTGATCTTGTGGCAAAGGCTCTGTTCACGTTCAATGTACAGACAGGGGATTTTCGGGAAGTGGTGGTCAAAACTCTTTGTTTTATCGAGCGACCAAACATTGTTTTCCTGCCTCCAGACAAACACCGAATTGTTCGTGACAGTCTGGAAATAGTTGATACGCTTCCTCCCATCAAGAGTGTATTCAGTTACAGTATATGCGCGGCTCTGGGCAACGTAGTCACCCGTCTCATCATAAAACGGATAAAGCGTATCGCCCCTAAATGGCGACCAGATTGCGCAGCGCAGTTTATTGAACGGCTTTGTGTTGCCGAAGAGCTTCCGTATCTTGGCGGCAATCTTTTCCCAGAAACCGAGGTCTCGCTTCTCATACCAGTATTCGACAGCCTCTTTTTCGGAGAACCATGAGCGGACTATGCGTTTATTCTGGTAGCGTATTTTATTGTCACGGTTGATGGTCTGTATGACGGAATACAGGTCGTCTTCGGACTGATTGTTTGCCTTGTAGTTCAATTTCGGGTCTTTTCCGACAGTAAAGGCTGTGTGGATGTTGACAATATCCTGCTCAATCGGCAGGGCTACGCGGTTCACGTCCTCCTCCTGGTACACGGCCGGCTTGATGATCTTTCCGTTTTCGCCGACCTCAGCTTCCGATACAAGAACTTTCCGCTTCTTGCGGATGGATGGATTCATAACGTCGTGGCGGTCGGGATCCCACTCATCGAGCAGTTCCTTGACCTTTGGAAGAGAAGTCTTCCGATGGGCTTTGAGCAGGGATATTTTCTTGGAAATATCTTCAACTGCAAGGATTTCTTCAAGTGTCATTTCTATGCGGATTATTTGATGATTATCTTATCGCCCCGTCCGGGGTCGGTCTGGTTCTGTTCTTTCCCATCAGTTTCATAAGGCATACATAGCGCACACCGTCGATGATGTGGTTATAGTCATCAACCGGCTCGTTGAGCCACTTGCCGTCAGCATCCTGCTGATATGTGTAATTCTTGAATTCCTTCTGGGCGTTGAGGGAGCGGGCCGTAATGTATATCTTCTGGCACCCTTTCATAAAGTCGATGCCGGCCACGACAGACTTCGCATATTTCTTGACAGGACGGATTTTCAAACCGCCTTGCCGCAGTTCTTTGCATAGGCGGGGGTCGGCTGATTCACTGATGATATCTATCGGTTTGAGGAGTTTCTTCCCGGCCTTGATGATATCCTTGGAAGTCATATCGGTCTGGTAGAACTTCTCATCGATGTAGAGGCAATTCTTGTAGAATCCCACTTCTGCGGCGGCAGTAGGGTCATGCGTGAATCCAAAATCGAGACAGTTCCAGCGCTTCGTCACCCAAGGCGGGATGCTGTCAATGATCTCCCAGTTCGAGAAGATGAGGCCCTCGATGGTGGCACGCAGTCCAAGGCCATATATCTTCCATTTGCGGATGTCCACGGTACCGTTGGCGTAGTTCTCCTCGGTCGGCTCGTATGAGAGAATCTTGCGGCGGGAATTATCCGGGATGAACGGATTGTCCAGCATCGTGCTATGGTCAAAGTAGCAATCCGGGCGCGGGCAGACAGTATCATAAATCCAGTGCTCTTCAGCGCTGGGGTTGTAGTCGAGGATGGAGAAACGCGAGGTGCGCTGCTCCAGCTGGTCAAAATCATCCTTGGTAGCCTCCATCGCCTCGTTAATCCAGAAGATGTCGCAGGTGAGGCCGTGGAGCTTCTGAACTTCGTCCAAGCCGATGAACTCAAACGTCGTGGTACCGAGCTGAATTATTTTCAGCGTCTTATTGATGCGACAGTATGGAAAAAGCCCCAGACTGATGAGGATTATCTTGAAGTCGTTCCAGACAGTTGACTGCAACCACGTCGCCCTCTTGCGGGCAATGATGACGCGGTTTGGCGTGTCCTGATGCGTCAGGGCATATTGAATGAAAAACTGGATGATGGAATATGTCTTCGAGCTTCGTGAGCCTCCCTCGAACACAAAGACATGATAAATCGCCAGCTGAAATGCTGTGATGAGACGCGCAAGAATGGGCGTTCCGTCAATATTCAGCTCGCGGTTATTGGCTCGGCTTCTTGAATTTTTCCTGTAGTGCCAGGTCTTCTTTCTGGTTGTAGGTTATGCGGATGTTTACCGCAGTAGGCAGGCCGCTGTCACCGCCTGCGGCAGCTGCCTCTGCCTCTTCGCGCTTCTTGCGCAGGATATTATCGCGCCATTCAGGATCGTTGTTATAGAGGAACGTGGCAAGAGCCTGCATATTCGGCGCTATCTCCATTTCGGATTCTTCTGTAATCACCTTATCCGTGAGATAGTACCAGCCGGTACCACCACACCGCTTGCAATCGTCCTTGGGAGACATATCGTTTTCGAAACAGCAAGGACAGCGCTTCTGAACTGCGTTGCGCCGGACAATGGATGTCTTGCGCTGGCCAAGGGCCATCTGGTAGTATGTGGAACGGGCCGCTTGCAAGATGCCTGACCGCCCGCGTGCTAAGGCTTGATTTATTGATTTTGCTCGCTCGGTCGGCTCGCCCTTGTCATCCTGCTCGTTTTTGAACCGGCTAAATGTTTCTGGAGCAAGACCTTTTCCGAATTTATCTGCGAGACCATAGGCTATAGAAGCATCAGAATATCCCGCATTGGCAAGTTCTTCGATGGCAGTATAAAACTCTTGGCTATCATAGTCAAATTTAAGTTTGGGGGCGGGCCTCTTTCTTGTTTTCTTTTTGGAAGCTGTCTTTGAGCGAGGATCAGGAGAAGCAGGCGCAACAATATCGGAAGCCTTCCTTTCTTTTTTTTTAGCTTCCTGCTTTGACTTCGATGAAGCCATATTATTCTTATTAGCTTCTGCCATTATCAAGTATTACCTGCTTTTTATCTTAAGATAATATCCTTCTAACGCGCGTGAGCGTATGCGCACGTGAACTCCGCTCAATCTACACGTTCTATCCTTTCCGAGAAAATGTCACCGCTGATGAATTTCTCGTCCACAGCATAGCCAAACCTCTCGCAGAACTCCGCCTTTGCCGCAGCCGTTGTGAACGATAGGGTTATGAACGTGTCGGCTTCGGCGGCTTTCGCTGCGGCTTTCTCCGCCACCTGCTGCTTCACGGCTTTCACAGCTTCTTTCCGGGCGGCTTTCAGCTCTTCCACGGGCTTCTGCGCGTCCTCGATGGCTTTCTTGATTTCGCCCACCTTCGGGACATCGATTTTCACTCCGAACGCAGCAAGGTCCAGATTGCTGAAACCGGCCCTCTTGGGGTCAATCTGCGGGATGAGCAACTTCACCTTCGATTCGTTCCACCGACCTTGGGCGGACGGATTGTTCATAAAGAAGTTGATTTCGATTTCCGTTTTCTGGTCCACGTCGATGAGTTCGACCTTCAGCTCGTAGTCGTGCTCGGGATAACCGGCCATTTCGTCAAGCAGGCTCACCTTCTGGTGGCCGGAAACGATGGTGTAGCCCGTCTGCTTGTTCACCACGATGCCACCAAGGAGGCCGAAGTTTTTCAGGCCCTTCTTCAGGGTGCTCCTCTCATTCTCTCCGATCTCGCGGGGGTTGTAATCGGCGGGGTGTATCTGCGAGCGCATCAGGGTGACTGTCTCGGATGCGGTCAGTATCTTTTGCAGCCATTCGGGGATGCCGCCATCAGCGGACTTGCCTTTCTTTGCCATAGATAATTGTATTTAAGATATTATATTACTATTCTTCGGAATATGTACATCTATTGGGCATCGCCCCGATGTTCTGCCTTATAGAGGATGACACCTGCAAGTGGGAATGCCTCCAGTATTCGCTGAAGGTCTTCAGGCCAATGCTTCTTCAGGTAAAGGAAACAATCTTCGCTGAACGTCAGGCCTTGCGATTTCTGTTTCTCGGAGTACCGCACGGGGTCTGGGAGCCGGTTCTGCCTGATGTAGGCCAACACCTCATTGTTGCCCCATTTCGACAGTGGATAGACATTCTTTGTCTTTGGCTGAATCGCCTCCAGAATGTAGTCCTTCCCACGTAGCATTATTCCCCGCGTCATGTTGTCGCTTTGCTTCATCCCGTACAGGCACCAGTCGATGCCGAATTTCAATCGGCAGTTGTCTGCCACATCTGAAAACTTCATCAGCTTTACAGTTGGGTCAGGCTGGCAGTACAGGCCAGATTTCAAGACGTATGTCAAGCTCCAGTGCGGTACCTGGTGGAACACTACGTTAGGATATCGCAATACAGAATAGTTGATGTATTTATCTATATGCTCCATATCAGGAACAAAGTACATAAATACGCAGACCACGCGCCGGAAATGGGGCGCTACGAGGTCCAGCAGCGCGATGCTGTCTTTGCCCGCGCTGTAGAAGAGAATGACTGAATCCGTCTTGGAACGGACCCAGTCAATCACTTCTCGGGTGTGCTCCCTGTTAGTCATAGCCTAACCGGTGGAAAGGCCAAGACCTGCGCGAACCTGGCGATACTTCGCCTGACGGGACATGATTCGCCCGCCGTTGGACAGACGCCCAGTGCTGGGGTCCGTCAACCCTTGTCTGATGAATGGCATAGCGGTACTGTTTTAGTTGGTTAAACATTGGATTCTATGATGTCGCCCAGCGTGTAATCGATCTGGGCTGCAACATATTTCTTTCCCTTGTACTCGTAGATGGCAGGCTCACCGTCATCATACTTCATTGTGAAGATCTCGGCGTCAAGGACCCGCACAAGGGCAGAAGCGCGGTCTTTCTGATAGCCGACGTAGAATCGTATGGCATCATAGTGCTTGGGCTTGACACCAACATTCTCGTCATCCTCGTGGAATTCGTGTCCCTGCGGGAACGCTTCGCCGGTCCTGGTATCGTAGTATTCAACATAGCGCCCGGAGGTAGTCGGACGGATTTCCCGGGTTTCTTTCGTCTTTTCGCCGGAAAGAATTGCGTCAAACCATTGCTGTTTGATGATCAGATCAAGGATTTCCATTTTTCTGTTTGTTTGAAGTCGTTCGTTGCGGGGACCGGGCTCGAACCGGCGTCTCTGACTAAAGCCACAGTCAGCGAGTTGTCCAACTTCTCCACCCCGCGATGCGATGGATATTGCAAATTTAGACGAAGCCGCACCCCAGTAAAGGGCGCGGCTCTGCCTTTTTCGTGAACAATGGGTAATAATTCACCGATTCAGGATTTTTTAGACAACCATTCGTTGCGCTTTCGTCTCGCTTCATCGAGCGAGGTGGCTACGCAAGAAAATAGCTCGCCGTCTGTATGCCGGTAGTCGTATTGCACCCGCCGCACCTTCTTACGGCCAATCGTCAAATAAAAGGTTTCGTGCTGCTCTTTGCCGCTCGGGCATGTGCTGCACCCGTTTACGTCTGTTTTCATATTGCAGTGGGTTAATAGGTTTTTACTTTCTCAAAATGGCCGTTTTCTTTGCGCATGTCGCTGTCTTCAAAGGCCAGTGCGCCAGCCTCGAAGATGGCGCATGGCTTGCGCGTGCCGACACAAATGATGCGAAGGGCGCACGCCTTGCAGCGGTCGCGGTCGTCGGTCTCTGTGAGCTGGTAGCAATAACCGCCCATGTAGATCGCATTCTGCCTCTCTTCATCATCGATGCTTACACCGAAGCCGTAAAACCCGGACACGTCGAGCGCCGGGGTTGAAAGGATGTCCACGTGGGAGTACATGGCGTACAGGTCGCAGATGACTTGCGCCAGCTGTTGAGCGTCGCGCAGTATTTCTCAATTCGTTTCATAGTTTCTTACAATTCACAGACCTCTGCATATTTAATAAGTTGCTGAAGGCTGTCGAAGCCGATCAGGGCACGGCTTGAATCAAGCACCCTGCACCCCGTGTTTGACAGGGCGACAACTTCGTTTTTCTTTGCCCGCATGTGCTCGACTATTGTACGCTCAACGCCAGTTGCCCGCAAGCCGCCGTCAAGCGCCAGCTCGCCGTAAAATGTATCGCTGCACTCAAATGATACTTGCCCGGTAGCAAGCAGAATACCCAACGCAATCGGCAAGTCAAAACCAGCGCAATAGCACTTTTTTTCTTCGACCGGCTCGACCCTGACGACAATCTTTTTGCCTGGTAGCTTGTAGCCCGCAGCCATCAATGCAGTAACAACCCGCAAAAGGTTTTCTCTTACCACCTCATCGGGCAGGCCGATAAGGTGAATACCGATACCTTTTTGAACTTCGACGTTTACCGTTGCGTCATATACTTTGCCGTCTTTCAAATAGGCGGTCTTGACTGTAGAACTACCGTACATAGCTGTTTGCGTTTTGAGGTTCAACGATATTGGCAGGCTCAACAAATTTCAGTGTTCTGCCGTACATGGTGAATTGCTTTTCAAATGCTTTCTCTTCTGCTTCTTTCTGGCTTTCTGCTTCGATGTAGTGCGATTCTTCGCCTACTGAACACCAGTGGCCGCGCCCGCCATTCTCTCTGACCGAAACTTTATACAATGCCCTGTATTTCATAACTCTGTTGTATTAGATTATTTGCAAACCCATCTTCTTTGCGCTGTCGCGCATCGCTTTTGCCCTGTAGGCCTCGTTTGTTTGCTCGCAAGACCTTTCTATCATGCCATCGAGAACAAAGCCCAGGTTATCGCAATATACCTCTTTGTTGCTCTTCTTTACAACCCCTTTTAGGCTCACGCAATGGACCTCGTAAACGTCGCGACCTTCATTGTAGCAGATATAGACAAAGCCTTTGTGAAGCAGTCCAGAAACGCGAAGCCCCAGAGCTGCCATACCATTGTAAACGGTTGCGAATCTGCGAGAAACGCCCCAAGAAAAGAAAACCCATTTGTTTTCAACTGTCGCAAACATTTGCGCGTTGATAGTCTTTGCAACCTCATTCACGTAAGAGGCAGAAAGCTCGTTTTGTGCTGTAGTTGTGTTCATCTTCTTCTTATTTTATATGTTCAACTTTACTTATATCTTCATTTCTTTTTGCAAATGTAGGTAAAAATAAATTAACGTGCAAATTTTATTACAGAAAATTTTCGATAAAAATAAATTTGCGAGTTAGTATTGCAGATAAAAATAAATTGACTATCTTTGCAGCGTATTTGCAAACGTGTAGATATAAATGAATATCACAGAAACAGTAAAACAGATCTGCAAGGCCCGTGGGCTTGCCTTGGCAGACGTGGCGCAGAAGATAGGCGTTTCTGCTTCTTCTTTGTCGCAGATAATGAAGGGCAACCCGACGCTATCGAAGCTGACGGCAATCGCCGAAGCACTCGACGTGCCTGTGTCTGAAATCCTTTCCGACGGCGAGGTAAAGTCCAAGGTGAGGTGTCCCAACTGCGGCCATCTGTTTCCGGTCAGCATCAAGGCCGAAGAAGGAACCGATGAAGATGGAACGCCCCGATAAGCATAATACGCTTTACCTGCCTATCAAGCAGGTCTATTTTGATGCTATCATAGCCGGTACAAAGACTTCTGAGTATCGTGAGATCAAAGAGGGTCTTACGGCCAACAAGTACCTCATCAAAGATCCAGAAACCGGCTACCGACTGAACCCGGACGTTGTGACAGACACGACTCGCCGCTACTATGTAGATGATTACGTAAACGGTGGTTTTCCGTTTCTTCCGAGGCATTATAAATATCTTCAACTGGCCGTAGGCTATGCCAAAGAACGCGATACCGCTCTTGTCGAAGTTGTCGGCTACTCGTTCAGGCCTGAAATGATCCGGCATGACGGAGACGGCATCCCCAGATTCGCGTTCTGGACAATCGAATACCATCTCGGCCGGGTTGTACGGTTACACAGAAAGAGCTGAGACGATTCAGGCCTGTTCTTTTGCCGACAGCTTTTCGTCGATTTTCAAAATAGCCGTGTTGCATTCGTTCTGAAAACGCGGGTAGGTGCGATACCAAGCTATGGCCAGCGAACGCATTTTATAGATGGCGTGCCCGGCGGTGATTCCGAGAGCTGAAGCTATTGCGCGACGCAAACTCTTGTTGATGCTTCCGCCGATGAGCGATGCGGGCGAATAAAGGTTCAGAATCAGGAAAACAAACTGCTTGTTGTTGCCCTTCCCGTCGCCTTTGAAGCGGCATTCCCGCGCCGTCTGCTGATACCACTCCCTAATCTGTCCGACCATTGAAAGATCGTTCAATTTCGGCCTCAATGTCTCCGCGAATTCCAGATGTGCGGCGATGTTCCTGCTTTCGGCATCTTTCAGTCTATCAACCGCAGTAGCATAGTTTTCCAGTACGTCCATTTCAGTGGGTTTTACGTTTGTTAATTCTCAATGGATGCCCCGCCAGGCGCCAAGCAAGCAAGGCTGCGTCACGCTCTTCCTGGTTAGTTCTGGAGGCCTTGTAGCCGGTGACGGCCAGAAACTCTTCGTGGGTTATCTTTCCGCTGGGACCACTCCACATATTCACCCCATCGATACGAAGCGGAAGAGGAGCCATTTCTGCGACGGGGATGCCCCAATGCACAAGCAGCTCGATAAGCTTCTTTCCTGTCTCGTGGTTGGCTCCCACGTTCTTGGCTATTTTCTCTCCCCGGCGACCGTAGTAGCCGTGAAAGTTGCTTTTGCTGTTCTTCCAGCCGGCCTCAACGACGGCGCAGATGGTCTTGCCCTCGAAGCGAGATTTGTCCCGCAAGTAAATGATGCGGTCAACCAGCTCCGGGAAGGTGAGCGTCTGAAGCTCCAGACGGATTTCTTTCGTATCGAGCAGGGCAACGCCGCTCTTCTCGGTGTCGGGGTCTATTCCTACGATGTAATCAGTCCGATTCATTTTGATTATCCTTTTTTGTGTTGTTTGACAGCATCATAAATGCCTGGTATTCGATAGTCGGAGAGTGGTACCCCGGCAATTTATCCAGTACCTTAAGTATCTTTTTAACTTTTTTCCAAGCTTTCTTATCTATCATAGTGCGTCCTCTATCGGCGCTCCCGTTGCCGCTTTATATTCATCCCTCAACCATTGGTTTTCAGCACGCAGCTGCCGGATGATTTCGTCTTTGTGGTCCTCCTTCCAGCGGAGGTTTGAATAGTTGTAGTAGAATTTCTCCAGCAGCTTCAGCTCGTCATCGCCCAGCTTCTCCCCGTGGAGTTGCCGGGGACAGCGTGCAATCCGAACCGTTCCCCAGCTCGTCACCTTCACGATGCCGGCGTAATCCGGAATCAGGTCGGCCACCTTGTCGAGCAAGTCTTCCGGCACGCAGTATGAGAAGTAGTTTGGGCGCAAGCCGTACCGGCGACCTTCAAGAATGTTGTATTTTTCCGGCTTGTGCTTGCGGTCGGCCTTGAAGTCGGAGCGCGATATCTTCACTTCAACCTCATACCAGTAGCCCGCCTTGGTCTTGAGCAGGAAATCACTTTCCCAATCGAAGACAAACAGGTTTGCAATGGCATAGACCGGGTTGCTCATATAGCCCCAGCGCAGTTTTTTGATGATGTTTTGCTCCGTGAAAACGAAGTCACCTTTGCGGAGTATTCCCATTTCGATTGATATTGAAGATATCGACAGGTTCTTCCCGTTCCCAACCAAGAAAGTCCGTGAGACTATGCTTGTAATAGGAGCAAACCTTCATTTCCTTGATGCGGTCTGCCATCAGATGAACGGCATTCGGATCGTAGTAAGACTTCGGAACGCCGCTCTGGAGACCGACCTTGAAGAGGTCGCAGCAGTCAGTTGACATTGCGGCCATCCTTCGCGTCTTCGCCGGCTCTATGACCGGCTCCAGCGAAGCAAATGTCCTGAAACCCGCAAAATGCAGCTGCCTCATAGCGCTGATGCGCTCAGCATTGGTGGATGCACCCGGCTCCAGCTCGTCGCAGCCTGTAAGGGTGAAGCCCCAAGCAACCATATCGCGGGCCTTATCCCCGACAGCCAGGAATAGCTCACCCATCTTGGGATCAAGCGGGAATTGTGCGTTTTTCGTAAGTACCTGGCACCTAACATTGCGTTTTACGGCTTCGGTAATGCAGGCCCAGTGTAGAAAAGCTGTCTCTCCAATCATCGGGTCGCTGGAGAAGGTGAAGAACAGACTGGACTTCTGGAGTTCCGGCAGATTCGCCTCCAGTTCTTTGACGAAGACCTTCAGGGCATCTTCAGGGTCTCGGAAGCATTTCTTGAGAGTTGCGACCGGCCCGCCCATCACGTGCGCCAGAACACCCTTTTTGCAGTAGCAGTAGGAGCAGTTGTTGCTGCACCCCACGAACAGATTGCAGGCCCATTCTGCGTATTCCCCGGCCTTGCCTTTGGGTTTATAAATTGCTTTGCTCATTTTAGTTTCATTATTTCGTTTCCAAGAATTACAAGTTTTTCATCGGACCTTCTTTCCTCAAGCCCCAACCTTCTATACCAGCGCTCTGGAAAAGTGTTCAACTCTGCGGCCAGTTCCACCTCGCTTGCCCCCATTCTCTCGGCTTCCGCTATGGCGGCTTTGAGCAGCTCGGTACCATAGCCATTATTGCGGAATAGCCTGTGCACAGACAGTCCAGATATCCAAGCCACCCGGGGAGTTTCGTCCTCGATGGAAACGGTCACAACCGCACAGCCACTATGGGCGATGATGATTGTTGAGCGACCCCAGTTCCAAGTGTTCCTATGGAAAATGATGTCACTTTTCATCGTCATCTTCTCCATCTGGATATTCTGGCAACTCTACGGTCTGGCCCGCCAAATGGTGGGTGCAGTCATTCAGGTATTGAATGCGACCATCACGGATGAAAGAATGGCAGCGCCTGATATTTGGCTCTATCTTCACATCGGCAGGAATGTCGCACGTAACCAAAACGCTTGGATTGATAGTCGGCCTATTAAAATCGCCGTTGAACTGCCAACGGATATTCCAATATGACTTCGGGCCGACGCTGATGACATGGTCTTTGCCACACGCCGGGCACTTAAACCTGAGCATATCGGAATACTCCGGGCGGTCAGGGATCGATTTCTTGACTTTCATTTCTTAATCCTCCTGTATTTTTCAGATGTTTCTTTGGCAACAAATTCCTGTACTGACATATCCTTGTAACCGTTGGCGAACGGATTGATCTTGTAGCCTCTCTTGGTCCGCTTATCCGGGTGTATCGTCTGGCTTGCGGTGCGGAGGTTGTACTTTACGCCGTGTTTCTTCCTGCTCATTGCTGTGTGTATTTCGGTCCGTATTGCCGCCCGGCATAGATGCCCAGGCAGAGCCATTCAAACTCCAGCTCGTGAGAGTGGAGATTGATGTTGATAGACGGCACGAGGTGCCAGAATTGGAAGTCGATATCAACATTAACCCTGAAAGAAAACCGTTTTGATTCCTTCATTTGTCAGCCATTTTAAGTAATTCTTTGTGCGCATTCTGGATTCTTTGAAGACCGGCCAGAAGTCCCGGCTTCGAGGCTTCCATCTTCTGCTTCATTTCAGCCACCTCTTTGTTGCCTCTCTCGCGCTGTTCTGGGGTCGTATGGTCGTTCAGCCAGCGGTTCCAGTGCTCCTTGCAGCAGAAGAAGTGACCGCCCTCGATACCGAAGAAAAACGGCATCTTATAGACATATCCCTTACTTACAGCCTCGGCACCGTCCGCTCCGTCCGGCTTGTCTGTCGAGAACAGTAACAGGCCGCATTCCTCGCAATAGATATCTTTCATATCTTTCGATGTACAAAAAACCTTTTGGATAGCTCCTGTTGGCGCTTGTTGAAAGCACGACGCTTGCGCTCTGCGCTGTCATGCAGGAGCTGTAAGCGCTCACGGGCCGTCATGGGCGGGGTCTCGGTTTCTTTATCCTTCATCGCTCTTCCTCCTGAAAATGCGCCCGAAAAGCTGGGCGAACCAACTGAACACGATGGCGGCAGCGAGGATAGGCGCGAGCATGAGAATCAGCATCGTTTCAACCTCCTGCTGTTCCTGCGTCATCGGCTCGTCAGGCTCTTCACCCTTGGCGACCCAGAGCGTCAGGGCTACGCATCCGGCCCAGAACAGAATCACGGCCAGAAGCCCAATCAATAATTTCAGCTCTCCGTTCATATTCTACGATGCTATGCGGTTAATCTCATACGCCAGTGAGGCGCACAGGGCGCAGGCGACGTGCGTCTCCACGGCGTTTCCGATGTATTTCTTCTGTTCCGTCTGTGTGCCCACCAGAACGTAGGTGTCCGGGAAGCCCATGATGCGCTTCAGCTCTTGGATTTTGAGCATACGCATACAGATGTCGCTGATACCATACAGGGCCATGAACTCCTTTATCTTGACGGTCATCGGGCTGTCGGTCTCATAGACAACGATGCAAGGCTCCCCGTCCGTGGTACTGACCAGGTACGGAGGGCGCTTGTCCATGCGGGCGATGAGGGTGAAGCAAGGCTTGTCAATCGACGCGCCAGCGGATTCAAACTGCGGGTTCATCAGGAACTTCGCAGAAACGAGATTCAGCTTCGGGTTGGTCGTGACCGTTCCGGCCGGCCGGTCCAGAGAAGCTGACGTGCCGGTCCCGTACTGCTTATCAAGGAATTGCGCATTTACATACCCGAGCCGGTCCTTCGTGGTGACGGTTGGGGCCGGTGCCTCGATTGAGTGATTATATCCGTTCCCATAGTAGGCGGTAATAAAGGCGTGATGGTCGCGTGTGGTGATGGCTCCGGCAGGTCCGTCCACGGTGATATTCTTGTCGTAGGTGGAGCCTGAATACTGCTTCGACAGGAAGTTGACCTTGGCAAGGCCGAGGCGGTTCTGGGCGGCGACCACCGGGCAGGGAGCATCAATGCTGGGCGCATGGTACACACCCTTGCGGCTCATGGAGTTCCACTTGATAAGGAACGCATCTTTGCCACCGGCTACGAACTTCACCAGGCCGGCATAAATGCGCTGGAGGGTCTTTTCAGACAGCGGCTTGTCGCGGAAGATGCTGTTACCGCAATCGTCGAGGTCCAGGACCTCGCGCACCGGCTTCCATGAATCCACCCCGCCAAAGAGGTCGCTGCCTGCGGTCTTGCTGTGCGTTGGCTCCGGGAACACGATGGGCAGGCCATCGCGGGCGAAGATGCCAAAGAACCGCTCACGGGAGGTGTAAGCGCCATAGTCGGCGGCATTCAGGATTCTGTGCTGGAAATCATAGCCGCGTCGGCAGACGTTTCGCACCCAGCGGAGATACAGCCGCCCGGCATCCTTGCTCACCGGCTTGCCATTCGCATCGAGGTCGCCCCACATCATAAACTCGCGGACGTTCTCAATCTGGATATAGTCAGGCTTCAGCGTGTCGATATAGCGGAAAAGATGCTCGGCGAGGGTGCGGCTATCAGCATCGCGTGGTTGGCCACCTTTGGCCTTGCTGAAGTTCGTGCATTCCAGACTCGCCCACAGCACGAGCAGCGAGCCTGGAATCTCGGCCCTCTTGCGGGCCGTGTGCTCCACCAGCGTAGTAAGGTCCAGCGTGCGGATATCCTCGGTGTAGTGCTTCGCCTCTGGATGGTTGGCCAAATGCGAGGCAATGGCGTGCGGGTCGTGGTTGACACAGGCGATGACGTGAGCGCATTTCTGGCCGTCCAATGTTGCAGATTCAACGCCTGTTGACGTGCCGCCTGCTCCACAGAAAAGGTCAATGTATAATAGCTTTTTCATTGATAGAGATTTCTGATTACTTCTTGAAGTTCTTCCTTGTGTGCATCCCGATATTCGAATACTTGCACCATAAACGATAAGAATTCCTCTTTGGTCAGAAATACGGTTATCTGAGCATTGTCCATGTTGAAGGAAATACCAACTCGGTTGCAAACAGCAGAAGCTATGTTTGTCAGTGTTTTCATTCTTCCTTGTAGTTATCTTCGTTTTTGGATATCCGTCCACTTATCACCGCATAATATTACTTGTTTAGGGTCGAATCCGTGCGTCCTGTACATGCAATGGCCAAGGCCGTCTGGGTGATTCAGCTTGATATGGCCACAGCCATCGCATGGGGTAATCGTGTCGTAAACCCTCCCGCCGATTTCCTTTGCACCCACTGGAAGTTTCTTTTTGATTGCCATCGTCATTTCCTCCTGAAATCGCGTTCGTGATCAAGAACTATTACGTTGAAAAGCCCATTCAGGCGGCTGATGGTTCGGTCATCATACTTCTCGCTGAATTTTTCAAGGTTCGTAGTTCCTAAAGTAAGCCGGTTCTTTTCACAGCGAATGTCAACCAACCTCGCTATCAGGTTCAGGCGGTTCCCGTAAACCATCGTCTCGTCAGCTTCCGCACCGATATCTTCAATGCAGATGCAAGGGAGGCCTGCTATCCGGCGAATGTACCGATATGGCTCATCTGATGCCAGATAGTCGTTCACTATGTCACGGGAATACAGCTGCACGGGTGCGAGGTTACACCATTCGCCCGAGCTGAAAAACCCCATTCTTCCATTCTGGATGACAGCTCGCAGGATATCCATAAGAACGGTTTTCCCGGTTCCCGGGTTTCCTTTGAGCAATATGCCTTTAGATGCATCAAGTGTTGAATCTGGCTCCTGATATAGCCATCCGATGATTTTGTCTACGGCAGGACGAACAGACTGCATATCGTACCGCTTTCCACGCCAGGCCACCATAGCGTCACCGTAGGCCCGGAATAGAGAAACGATGGAATCATGGTCCGGCCGGTTAACAAGTTCGGGCCGGTAGAAGCCAGTGTTGCGCCTGATTTGTTCAATCTGCTTGGCAATGGTATCATTTATCTGCTTAGGCTCATTCATTTCAATCTATCGTTGCTGTGTATTGTTGTTGGTTTTTGAATAGGGAATTGTCCTTGCTGGATCCTTGGCCTCGTTTGTCGCCATAGTCTCTTTCGAGCCAATTGACAGTGGACAGATATGCTGTTTTGTTCTTTCGGGCAAACGGCTTCCAATTTTCCATATTGATGATGGTTTTGGCGAGCGCCTTGCTGCCATATTTATCGCGCAGTTCGCGGAATCGTTCTGGGGTGAATTTATGCACCGGGCGGCAGGCGCTGTCGATGCCGTAGATGGTTGGAGCATATACGCTCATCCACTTCATAAATTTTTCGAATTCCGGGTCAGATATCGTTTCTTTCTTTGCACTCCCTTTAGGGAGTGTTTCTTTCTTATTACATTCTTCTATATGTTTACTCTCCGAAGGAGAGGAAATAGGTATGCTCGCTGACGGTGTGTTGCTCGTGTGTTGCTCGTGTGTTGCTCGTGTGTTTTTGGCCGTGTTAGAAGGTGTGTTGATGTCCGTTTGCTCACCTTGGTAAATATCATATTTGCAGATAGTTACTATTGTATATTGGTGTGTTGATTGCTGTGTTATTTCGTGTGTTGATTTTAAGCGTTCCAGACAAGTACGTGTTTGTTGGAGCGAAAGTCCTGACAACTTGGCCAATTCCCGCACGGTGGTTACGAGCTGGCCCCGTCGAATGTCGATTCCGTGCCACTGACAATCTTCCCAACTGGCACGAATCAGGAGATTGATCCACAACCCGACCATTTCAGGGCAGTCGATCCATTCCCAATCCAGCAACTTTCGGAATAACTTGATATAACCGCTGTTCGCTATCATCAATTATCACCTTCTTCGAGAAGACTGAATAAATCGGGTGAGAGCCGGTCCGCTTCCGCCTCTTTGAGGTAGATAAGGGAATCTTTCCAGTAATCTGCATTGAGTTCGATAGAAAGGCCAAAACGGCCCATTTTTACGGCACTGTACGGAACCGTACCGATTCCACCGAACGGGTCGAAAATCACGTCAGACGGGTTGGAATACCGCTCTATCAGCCTTTCAACGATGTCCAGCTGAAGAGGGCAGACGTGCATCTGGAGATTCTTCAGCGACTGGCGAGAATTGAGTGTCCGCATACGTACAACATCATCCCAGATATGGTCTTTGTGGCTTGCCGGGTCAACGGCCATGAACGTTTTTGGAAGCCGTCCGAATTTCTCCATCATTTCAGCGAAGGCAACGTGTGCCTTGTAATTGTAGATGTGCTCATCCGAAAACTTTCGGAAGTACCGACGGATGCCGCCAATATCCATTCCCCGGACATCATCGAAGGTCAGCAGCCGGTTTCCGTCACTCTTCCAGTCGGCGTGCGCGTCTATCTGCCAGCGGGCAAGGCTGTATTCGCTCTTTTCTTTCGTGACCGGTACATCGGCATAGGCGCGTGAGGTATCGGTCGGCAGCTTGCGGAACAGAAGGACATATTCAGGGCAACCGACGCCCATCTTTGAGCCGTCCTTGCACATTTCAGTATAGCCCAGGCGATAGGTCTGGTTGTTCTCGCGCACGACATCCGTGTCGATGGTAATCCGGCCCATATAGCGGAAGCCGTGTTTCATGTAATGGAACACGCACATATCACTGAACGGGTCAACGGTCGGCATACCGTCGCCGGTGGCATTACCGAACAGGATGCGGTCCTTTACGTGGATGCAGGCCAGACGGCCGGGCCGCAGGATCCTGAGAAGATGCGGCGTAAGGAAGTCCATCTGCTTGAAGAATTCGTCATTGTCTGCATTGAAGCCGAAGTCGTTGTAGCTGGCGGTATATTCGTAGTGGTTTGAGAACGGAACCGATGTGACAATCAAGTCCACCGAATCGTCCTTCATTCCCATACATTCCAGCACATTGTCGTTGTTGATGGCCGTGAAGGTCCGGCCGGCTTCGACCTGACGCTGGGAAAACATAAACCGCATCAGTTTCTGCTTCACATCGAGGCCGAACAGGCCGTTTGTCCGAATGATGTCGGCCATTTTCCCGACCGTCTCGTTGTGTTGCTGCCATTTGCGCATAAAACTCTTGTATATTTCGCCCTTGCTTTCGGCATAGACCAGATACAGGTCAACAGGGTGCGCCTGCATAAATCGATGGATGCGGGCAATCGCCTGGAATTTGTCGTTGAAGCGGTAGTCGATGAACATGATGGCCTTGTGGCAGTGGTACTGGAAGTTCAGGCCCTCGCCCAACATTTCAGGCTTCGCGGCAAGGTACTTGAGCCGACCTTCTTTGAAGTCCAGAACATTCTGGTCGGCCTCGTCTTCATCTTGGGACCCATAAACGGCCTTGCAGCCGGGGATGACCTTACAGATGGCCTCGCGCTCGGCTTCGAGGTCGTGCCAGATCAGGAAATGGTCGTCACGATTCTCTGGCCGGTTGATGATTTCGACCACTCGGACAATTTTCGCCGGCATGTTGTCTCGGCGTTCTTTGGCCGCTGCGTTCAGTCCAAGCGCCGAATCACGGAACATCTTTACTTGACCGTCCTTTTCGGTACCGGCCGTTGCGTGATCGACGCTGACTATTTCTTCGTGTACCCGCAGCTCGGGCAACTCGTAGCCATCATCTGAATAACCGAGGTCTGACGGTTTCGTCAGGAAGAGCGCCCAGGTCGCAACCCAAAGCCAGAATTCCGTTTCCTTGTTGGGGTATAGGGTAAGGTTATTGGCCTTGGTGCTGTCGCGCTTGAAGAATCGCGTAAGTGCTTGCCCGGTGTCCATAACGCCAAGATATCCGGCATAGTGGATGAGCTCTTTGAGGCGGTTTGGTGACGGGGTGGCCGTGGCGACGAAGCGGTACTTTACGCCGGAAAACAACGGCAAGAACTCCTGGAAGGTCTTGGTACCGTAGCCACGCAATACCGATGCTTCATCAAGCGATGTGGCCGTGAAGAAATCTGGGTCAATCCTTACGCCCTCCTCGCCGTCACGCACGCGCTCGTAATTGGTAATCATAATGGGGCGCTCTGTGTGTTCGATGACCGAGTGTACTTCTCCCATTGTTCGAACGTAAGTCACTTCCATATCAAGCCATCTGCGAGCCTGTTCGACAAATTCGACCACTACGCGCTTCGGACATACGATTAGCCCGGCACCTCCTTCGCGCGTGAGGATGATGCGCAGTATCTCCAGCTGAGTGACGGTCTTCTGCATACCGAAGGACGAGAATATAGCCCTGCGCCCCCCCCGGACAGCCCATTTCACGGTATCTTTGACGTGCGGGAAAAGAGAAGGCGTCAGCTCGCTATCGGCGATTTCGAAGCCGCTCTGGCTGCTGATGGCCATCTTCTGCTTGAGGAAATCAATGTAAGAATCTTTCATTTGCTGTCTGTATTATACACCTTCCGTGCGCCTCCGAGACAGGCGCACGGATAAGGTGAAAGGTGAAAGGCGAAAAACTACAATGCTGCCACAGGCCTTGCCACGCTACTGTAGTACTTGTAGTAGGTGCCCACGATGCCGGAATTGAAGACCACGTACCAAGCGTAGTTGCTGCTGCACTCCGTGCTACTCCAGTAGTAATCTTCTTGGAGCGGCACGCCACCGTTATCTTTGAGAAGAGCCTGAATCTGCGACTTGAAGTAGCGGATGATGTACCAGTCATCGCGAGTAGGAAGCGTTTTACCCTCAGCCTCGGCCGCTTTCATCGCTTCATCCCATTTCATTTCTTTGCCATCGTTCAGATCGCGAAGAGCCAGAACCTTGTTGATAATAGGAATGCCTATACCGACGATTTCGCCAGATGCGTTCTTGGCTACCCAAGGCTTCTGTGAGGCCATAGCAGCGGCTTTCTCTTGATTCTTGCGAATGTATTCGTCGAACCAATCACGCATTGCCTTGATGTTTTCTCTGCTTTTCGTCTCGCAGCATTCTATACAGCTTCTGATTGATTCAAGCATTTCTTGTTCTTCGGAAGAGAACACTTCTTTACCGAAAAGCTCTTCCAACATTGACTTTACTTTGTCGTCGCACTTTTTGTGTAGGTCGCGCAGCTTGGAAACCTCAATTACGATTGTTTTCATGGTATTATTGTGGGTTAGAATGGTAGATCGTTCGTACCGTCATCTGGCTCTTGCTGGGCTGGTTCCGCATTCTGGTGCGCAGCGACGGCGGCAGCTGCCCGAACGACAGAACGAGCATCTTGGCCGTTACGGTCGCCCCGGGTTTGTTCTTTCTTGCCGAGTAGTTGGATTGAAGAGGCAACAATTTCTGTGGTGTATCGGTTTTGTCCGTTCTGGTCAGACCATTTGCGGGTCCGCAGGCTGCCGATAACTGCCAACTGCGCACCCTTTCGGACATAATTCTCAACCACCGAAGCGAAGGAGCCGTAGGTAATGACGCTATGCCATTCGGTTTTCTCGTGAGCCTCGCCCTGTCGGTCAATAAAGCATTCGGAAGTGGCCAGGGCGAAAGTGGCCAGCTTGCCACCTTCATAGTTCACGACCTTCGGTTCGCCGCCTACGTTTCCAAGCAGTATTACTTGATTGATACTTGCCATAATTTTCAGTTGTCGATGGGTTTCTTCTTTTCGAGTGACCGGGCCAGCAACAGGGCGCGACGGCGAAGGTTGAACAGCCGCATACCGTCCTTGGAGGCGTTACCCTCTCGGTGGAACTCTGTGAGCATCACTATCAATTCGTCACGGTCCCTGTTGCTGATTGCGTACATACCGGCTACCTCTTCAAAAGGAAAGTACGGTTGCCCGGGGAAGTCTTCATATAGGCTGCGACCAGTTCGGGATGTTCAGCGCAATACCGCTTGCCATCGAACGAAGTCTTGTCTTTGCCCGTTTTCCAAGTGGCAAGCGTAAGCCCCTGATATGTCAGGGCTTCTGCGTCACCCATATAGAGCTTGAGCTTGTCGGTCAATTCATCTACGGCATCGGCCGCGATTTTCTCTTGCGCCCTTGCTTCGACCAGACGGGCGGCGACATCTGAAATCTCGTCGGTCGCCTCAACGATCTTGCCTGCTATCGAGCGGGGCGAACGAATCATCACGTCATCCACATTGAGGCTGTCCGGCACTGCGTCGCCGATAATGTAATCTGTCCAGAAACGGTCACACTCTTCAAGCATGAACTCGAAGAACTCGGAATCGAAGTCATAGTTGGCATAGCCGAAGTCGGTGCCCTGCGTGAGCCACGCAAGCGCACCTGTGTTCATTTCTGCCGTGCCGAGCTGGTACTGGAGCTGGCAGTACCACTGTTGGGGAATACTGTCTGCATCTACCGGCATTCTGGTTGTCTTGCATTCGACGATGCCCTTGTTTGCTTCGTTGTGAGGCATACCCGGGAGCCAGAAGGTGCGGTCCGGGGAAACGCGCAAGTAGTCGCGCTTGCTGTTCACCACGAGGAAGTCTTCTGCGGATCGCTTGATGATTTCGACGCCTGTTGAATCGGCATAGAAACGGGCAACAGCATCTTCAAGATAGTGCCCGGCCTTCATCGCGAAGGTCTCGACCTTGGGCGCGTCAAGCCCCTTTTTTCGCCGCCATAACTGATAAGGGGTTTCCCAGGGGTTTACCCCGAGGATGGTGCCGACCTCGGAAGAGCCGATGCCGCCCTTTCTGCCGTCGAGCCATTCGGCCCGGTCTTTATATCTGATGACTTGTACACTCATTTTTCTGTCCGTTTTTGGTTTTTATTGCTGCTGGAATAGTTCGCCGGTCTCAGGGTCATAGCTGCCAGCTGGTGCGTTATTGTCGCCCTGCTGGGGTTGGCCTGCGGTTTGCTTCTGGGCTTTTGACCCCGCAGCGCTTGCCGCGATTCTGCCCTTTGCCTCGGCATTCTTCTTGCGTATCTGCTCGGCCTTCTTCGCCTCGTTTGCCGGTTTTTCAAAGGTCTCTTCAATGGTCGTCTGGCCGTCGCGCAGCGCGTTCCAGAGGCTGGCAAGGTTCACGACCATTTCAGCGTCGATTTCATCGACCGACGAGACATCGAGGTACTTGCAGATAGTTTCGGAATTCACCCCGGCCAGCGCGTAGGTCTTGAGCATATTAGCCCGGCGCTTTTCGAGGTTGTTCGACACTTCGCCGATGGCGGCTTTCTTGATCTTCGAGTAGAGGGTCTTGAAAATAGCCGCAGGAATTACGGCGAGGATTGCGTTGCGCCTGGCGATGCTGGCGGCGGCGTTGCCGGTCACGACCTGCATGTCGGCACTGAAGGTGTAGCCCTTTTTCGTGGTAATGGAACGCTTGACCTCGACCGACTGTGCGACGTTGCTTTCAAGATCGTGGCACGCGCCTTGGGCAGTTACAAATTTGCCGTCATTGCCGATGATGCGGGTGGCGATTCGCAGGTTGCCCCAGCTGTTTGCGATGATTTCGGCAAGACGGATGGAAGGGCCTTCGATGATAGATTTCTGGCCGGTCTCTTTGTCGGTTCGCTCCAGGCGGTAGAAGCAGCTTTCTGCGGTCTCGGAATCGACAAGGGCGAAAGCCTCTGCCTTGACGAGGGCCGTTTGAATCTGCTGCTGCGATGAGTGCATCGGCCACCGTTTGGCGGTCGCTATCTGCATATCTACCTCAGCCCTGTTCAGGGCTTCGAGGCTCTCCGAAGAACTGATGATTTGGATGGTGTTGTCTTCTTCTGACATGATGTATTATTTTTAGGAATTGTTTACTGCCTTGAACAGCTTTTTTAGCTCGTGTCCGGGCCATACCTTGCGGCCTGTCGCAATCGTCGATGACTTAATCAGGCCGTTAACTTCGTACTTGCCAAGGGTGGTACGGCAAATGCCGAGGGCCCGGCAAGCGGCCATCGTGCCGAGCAGGTCGTTGTCTTTGATAGATGGCATCGTTGCGGTCATCATAGCTCGCTTCCTCCGTCCGTCAGGATTTGCGGGTTGCCGCCGTTAACTTTGTAGATGCCCCTTTTTGTGAGGATTGCCTTGACGCCTACGTCGGTAAGGCCGTATTTATCTGCGATACCGCAGATGATTCGGTGCGGCGTAGCCTCTGGATGGGCCTTGTACGCTGTGAGGAAGTCGGAGCAGATTGCGTCCGACCTCTCTTCTTTCGCCCGCTGCGCGGGCGTTCTCAGTTCGATGTCGCTGGTGTTGTCCATATATTATTTGCTTCTGGTGATTCTGCAATAACCCCATTCAGGCTTTGTACAAGCCCCCCCCCGTGAGCGCCAAGGGCAAGTGAGGCAGAAGTTTTTACCGTGGTTCATTGTGGTATGATTGTGGGTTTTGTGGTTGCTAAAGAGGGGCGGCAAGCTGGCCCGAAAAGCCGCCCCTCGCGTTGAAGAAGATGACTGCTTCGGGCCATTCAGCGTTCTTCTCTGTCGCGATCTGCCCGTTCTTCGCAGGCGCGTTCGTAGGCATCGTAATCTGCTTCTGGGTCGTATCTGTCATCGAAGGCCGGATCCATCGGATGCAGGCCGAAGTTCTTATTGCGCCATTTCATAAGTCGCGATTATTTCGTTTTGTTTTGCCGGGCGGTACATCGGCAACAGCTGGTCATCGGCGTACCTCGCCCGGTTATCTTCTCTCATTTGCCGGTAATTGCATTTCAGCTCTTCGAGCGCTGTCAGGCTTATTCTTCTCATTTTTCGGCTCTTTCATCGCAAAGAACATTACAAGGCACAACAACGCCGTGCCTATATGCCAATAGGCCGCTTTGGCGATAATGCCGTAGATACAGGCCGCAAGCAGGGCAAGCCATACGAATCTGAAAATCGTGTTCATCGCAATAGGGTTTTACTGGTTTATTATTTCGCCGGTAGGCAGGGCCATACCGCGCACGGTATCGAAAAACTCTGCTGGCAGGTATCGGCTGTAGCCGAGCAGATAGAGTTCGCACCCGAGTTCTTTTGCCCTTCGTGCCATGATGTTGAGCGCAACGCTTCTGTTGGTAGCATCAACGATCTCGACCTGTTCGCGCTTGCCGCAGCCGTCAAGCTTGACAATCTGGTACATACTACGCAGTTTTGAGGTTGGCGACCTTGAAACAGCGAAAAGCCTGCTTCTCTGTGTCGAAATAGACCTGTACTGTGGGGTCTTTCAGCCGCCGGTCGCCTTTGTCGGGCTGCTTGGGCATCAGGTCTGGGTTGAGTGTCCCGTAGGCTTCGCGCAAAGTGCCATCTACCTTTTGATAATAGAACTTCACGATACCTTTGAACATCTCGGCCTTTGTCTTGAATACAAGCCAAGCTTGTTTTAGGGCCTCTGAAAGGCGAAAGCCGTTACGCTTGACAAACTGCCAGGCAAGCCGCATGATAGTGCGTAAATCAGTCTTTTTCATCTTCTTCTTTATTTATAGGTGTTATTCTTCGATGGGTTCAAGCTTTTTTTCGAGATCTTCGAGTGCAAAGAATACTTTGTACGAATTGCGCAGCATCTTTTTACCTTCTTCGCTCTGATAGGCTTTGTTGACCTCATCAAGCTTCGAATAAGAAAGAGCATGAAAGCCGCTGGCGTTCTGCTTTATGAGATTCAGCTTGGCAATCATCTGATCATAGTCAGACCTCATTGCATCTAAATAGGTGTTGGGTGTCATCTTCTTCTATTTTTTTTGTTATCTTTGTCAAAAGTCGTTTTGAAACTTTTTGCAAATATACGACAATTGTCGTAATAAACAAATTTTTTTACGACTTTTTTCGTATCAACTTTTTTAGGTATCGAAACTATGCAGTCATCAGAAATAAAAAAGCTACTGCTCGACATAAAGACAGAAACCGGGCTTACACAAGCCCAGATAGCGGAACAAATCGGTTCCGGGAGGACATACATATCCGACTTGGCTTCCGGGAGGGCATCCATCTCGCCTGAAATGCTCAACAGACTTTTGGCATTTCTTCCTTCCGACAAAAGTCGTAAGTACCGTAAATCAGAAGACAATCCGGATTCTGGTAATAAGAACTCTCAAGTGATTGAGAACAATTCCGGCACAGCGATTAATGGGGACAATGCGGTCGTGCATCCCCAGATGGGGTATGTTTCGTTTCAGTGGATGCAAGACCAGATTAACGAGCTGCGGGTCCAGAACGGAAAACTCCTGGACATGATTGATCGCCTGACATCCAAATAGAGAGGGTTTTTTCAGTACATCCGATAAGCAACTATGAAAAAGACAGCATTCTTTTTGTTGGCCGCGTTTATCTCCCTCGCGGCGAGTGCCCAGAACCACATTGCCATTCAGGCGCAGGCGCAGTATTTCCCAAAGAGTGATTGGACTACTAATTCCGTCGAGCTGAACGGCCAATACATCAGGGACATTGGGAAGCTCTTCCACCTCGGAGCCGGCATCGGCATCGGGACGGCGAAGCCTGTGAAATACTGGAGCCAGTGGAAAGTAGATGGGGTTGAGTTTACGGAAGAATCCCTGTACCTGCCTGTTTTCCTGCGTGCCAAGATAGATTTCGGGGCAAAGCCGTCGCACGCCTTTTTCGGATTGAAGGCCGGAACGCGAATCTGTTCGGTCGAGGGTTTCGACGGGAAGCCATTCAATCCCTTCGTTGCCAACATCGCTCCGGCGATTGGATATGACATCAAGGTTGGAACGCACAAGCTCGGAATTGAGCTAATGTTTGATACTATTCTGGGGAGATACCAGGAGATCAACTATTCGTGGGATGATTTGTTGAAAAAGTATAGGTACGAGAGTTTTGAGACGAGGGTGGACAACCTCTGGGGTGCCGTTGGACTTGCCGTGACATTTGAGTTTTAGGTGATGGTGCAAAAACAAGTGAAACAACCAAAAACAACAATAGTAATAATCCGAGGGTAAGTCCTTGAAAATGAGAATTGTGTTCCCGTCGGCCCTTTTGGATGGAAAATGTCCCTTCTAAGCTGTGGGTCCCGGGTTCGAATCCCGGCGGAATCACAAATCCGTCTCTTCCAATTTGTCGATATAGAGCACGCCGTCGAGGTGGTCGGTTTCGTGCTGGAAGATCACGGCGGTGAAGCCGGTGATGCGTTCTG
>JAFZBM010000124.1 GCA_017561765.1 Bacteroidales bacterium
CCGTATCCGGCGCTGTCCCAGCCCAGTTCAAGGCACTCGGGATGCTGGAAAATCTGCGACAGGGTGGAGAAGGCGTCGTCAAAGAAATACGACGCGAACATGGGCACCATCAGGCAGATGAGCGCCACCCAGCGAAGCTTCTTCCAGCCCATTATTTCTTTATGTTGGGCAGTTCAAGCCC
This sequence comes from Bacteroidales bacterium, assembly GCA_017561765.1. Classification (GTDB taxonomy): domain Bacteria; phylum Bacteroidota; class Bacteroidia; order Bacteroidales; family UBA932; genus Cryptobacteroides. The sequence continues at coordinate 182 of JAFZBM010000124.1, forward strand.
GTAGGATTTCTTGCGGTCCTCCGCTTTGAGCAGGATGCTGAAGAGGAAGGCCAGCACGCCGAAGCTGGAAAATACAATCATGGGGATGGTATATCCTCCGGTGCTCTGGCGCAGGGAACCGATAAGCATAGGTACGAGGCAGAGGCCTATGTTCTGTACCCAGAATATGAGGCAGTAGGCGCTTCCCAGCACTTTTTCGTCGATAATCTTGGGTACGCTGGGCCAGAGGGCTGCCGGGACCAGCGAGAAGCTGACGCCGAGTACTACGATGAGCAGCACGGCAAACCACTTGTGCGGGAATACCGGGAGTACGAATGCGAAGCACAGGTGGCATGCAATCATGATCACCGATCCGAGCATGAGCATCGAGGCTCCTTTCCCTATGCGGTCCAGGAAGATGCCAAGTACAGGAGTGAGGCACATGGCGAGTATGGGGAAGCAGCTGAACAGGCGGGCTGCGGTGGCCGCGTCTATGCCAAGCGTCTCCTCCAGGAAGTTGGGCGCGTATCTCTGGAACGGGAATATTGCGCTGTAATAAAGCACGCACAGCAGGGCCACGATCCAGAACATCTTGCTCTTGAATATGGTCCCGAGGTCTTTCACGTGGAACTCATCCTCGGGCGATTTCTCGTCGGTGGCAAGTCCGGCCGCGACGAGCTGGGAGTCGAACTTGCGGTCCATGACGCCGAAGATGATGAAGTTGATGAGGCCGATGCAGAGCAGGGCGCCGCAGAATCCCAGCGGGGCGAGGATGCTGCCGCCGGCGGCGTTGGAAATGATGGGCGCAATCCACATTACGGCGAAAACGCCCAGTCGGGCTATGGCCATCTCAAGCCCCATCGCAAGGGCCATCTCCTTGCCTTTGAACCATTTGGCGAGAATCTTCGAGACATTTGTGCCTTCCATTTCGCAGCCGCAGCCGAATATCATGAAGCCAAGCGACGCCATTTTGGCGCTTGCCGGCATCTCTACCCACCAGCTGCCCAGCCACTGTGCGAAGCCCGTGGTCTGGAACCAGTCGCTGATACCCACGAATTTAATTGCGGCGCCGGCTACCATGAGTCCTGCCGACAGTACACCGGAGAACCTCACTCCCAGTTTGTCAAGTATGACGCCTGCCAGTATCAGGAAGCCGCAGACATTAAGAATATATTCCGATGCTGCATATTTGCCGAAGACGCTGCTGTTCCATCCCAGGTCGCTTTCCACCAGCGATTTGAGAGGACTCATCACGTCCACAAACATATACGCGAAGAACATCATCAGCGCAACCAGCACCAGCACGGTCCACCGCGCCAGCGGTGAATCATTCATCAGTTTTGCAATTTTATCTGCCATAAGAATGGTTATTTTATGAGACGCAAGATAGTAAAAAAATCAATTATGCCGCTGGCGGACGGCTTCAAACAGGAGGATTGCGGCGCTGACCGACACGTTCAGGGAATCGAGGGCGCCGAGCATCGGGATGCGAATGTGGGCGTCGGCGGCATCCCGCCACTGCTGCGAGAGGCCGGTACTCTCTGTGCCCATGACCAGTGCGGTGCCTCCCTGCATGTCGGTGTCATAGTACAACGATGAATCCTGCAGCTGCGCGGTGAGAATCCTTATGCCGCTGGCCTTGAGCCATGAGATGGCTTCATCGGAACTGCATACTGCAACCGGGACTGTGAATACCGCGCCGATGGAGGCTCGTATCAGGTTGGGATTCCAGAGGTCGGTGAGCGGGTCGCAGATCAGCACGGCGTCAGCTCCGGCGGCATCGGCGCTGCGGAGCACGGCTCCGAGGTTTCCCGGCTTCTCGACGCTCTCAAGCACCATAATCAACGGATTATCAGGAAGCTGCAGGTCTTCCAGCCGCCTGTTTCTTGCCCGTACCTCGGCAATGACACCTTCCGTTCCTCCCCGGTACGCCACCTTGTCGTACACATCTTCACTCACTTCGTATATCCGAGTATGCCCGGCGGCGGTTCCGTGGACCTGTGCCCCAAAACCGTGTCCACCCTCGGACACGTTAGAGGGAGGGGCCCACGAGCGGAGCGAAGTGGGAGGGATGAGCGAAGCGAAGTTTTGGGGCACAGCGTCCCGGAAACCGCCGTCGGCAAACAGCGACGGGCAGATGAAAATGGTGTCGATTTCGAAACCGGCGTCAATGCAGTGCTGCAGCTCGCGCTGGCCTTCCACCACAAAAAGACCGCTCTCGCGCCGCATGGAAGAATCCTTCTGCAGCGCGAGCAGCCGCTTTACCTTGGGGTTTTGCGCGGAAGTGATAAGTTCGGAAGGCATGTCAGGCAGTCTTCCCGCTTTCAGCCTCGTCCGAATTCGCAGCGGCGCCGCGCTGCTTCTCAGGGCGCATCTGAGGGAAGAACAGGACGTCCTGGATAGTGGTCTGGCCGGTCATGAACATGGTCAGCCGGTCTATACCCATGCCGAGGCCTGAAGTGGGCGGCATGCCGTATTCCAGAGCGCGCACGAAGTCCATGTCGATGTACATGGCTTCGTCGTCGCCCTTGCTCTTGAGGGCCGCCTGCTCCTCGAAGCGCTCCAGCTGGTCGATGGGGTCGTTCAGCTCCGAGTAAGCGTTGGCCAGCTCCTTGCCGCACACGAACAGCTCGAATCGCTCGGTGAGCGTAGGATCGCTGCGGTGGCGCTTGGTAAGCGGGCTCATCTCCACGGGATAGTCTATGATGAAGGTAGGCTGCACCAGCTTCTCTTCGCAATATGCGCCGAAGATGGCATCGATAAGCTTGCCCTTGCCCATGGAAGGTTCAACCGGCACCTCGAGCTTCTTGCAGGTGGCGCGCAGTTCATCTTCGTCCATGCCCTTTACATCCACACCGGCGTATTCCTTTATGGCGTCGAGAATCGGCAGACGCCTGTAGCTGCCGCCGAAATCGACCTCCTGCGAACCAATCTGGACCTTGGTTGTACCATTGACCGTAAGGGAAATCTTCTCCAGCATCTTCTCCACGAATTTCATCATCCAGTTGTAGTCCTTGTAGGCCACGTATATCTCCATGCAGGTGAATTCGGGATTGTGCGTCTTGTCCATGCCCTCGTTGCGGAAGTCCTTGGCGAACTCATAGACGCCGTTGTAGCCGCCCACGATGAGCCTCTTGAGGTAGAGCTCGTTGGCTATACGGAGGTACAGGGGGATGTCGAGCGCATTATGATGCGTGATGAACGGACGGGCGGTGGCGCCTCCGGGAATGCCCTGCAGGATGGGGGTTTCCACCTCGAGGCAGCCGGCGGCGTTGAAATACTCGCGCATGGTGGCTATGATGCGTGACCTCTTGATGAACACGTCCTTGACCTGGGGATTGACTATCAGGTCGACATAACGCTGGCGGTAGCGGAGCTCGGGGTCGGTGAAAGCGTCGAACACCTGGCCCTCGGCTTCCTTGACTATGGGGAGCACCCTGAGCGACTTGCTCAAAAGGGTGAGTTCTTTGGCGTGAACGCTCAACTGCCCTGTCTGGGTGATGAACGCAAAACCCTTTATGCCAATTATATCGCCTATGTCGAGCAGTTTCTTCCAAACTGTATTGTACATGGTTTTGTCCTCGCCGGGGCAGATTTCATCGCGCTTGACATATATCTGGATGCGTCCGCTTTCATCCTGGAGTTCGCCGAATGAAGCGGCGCCCATGATGCGGCGGCTCATCAGCCTGCCGGCAATGCACACTTCACTGAAATTGCCCTTCTCGGGATCGTAACCGGCGGTTATTGAAGCCGCGTCGGTGTTGACCGGATATTCTGCGGCGGGGTAGGGCTCGACACCCAATTCTCTGAGCTTCGCCAGCGATTCGCGGCGGATTTGCTCCTGTTCGCTAAGTTCAGTCATCATAACGGTGCAAAAGTAAGAAAAAATAATTATATTTGTAAGCTATGATGAGGGAATGCAAGTGGATTATCAAGGAACAGGCCGATCCTGCCAAGGTGGACAAGCTCTCCGCCGAGGTCGGAATCGACCGCGTACTTGCCGACCTGCTTGTAAAAAGAGGGGTCGAGACCTTCGAGCAGGCCCGTTCATTCTTCCGCCCCAGCCTTGACGACCTGCACGACCCGTTCCTGATGAAAGACATGGACGTGGCCGTGGAGCGCCTTCACCAGGCAATAAGCGGCGGGGAGAAGATTCTTGTGTACGGCGATTACGACGTCGACGGCACCACCGCGGTTGCTCTTGTCTTCTCTTTCATCCGCCGTTTCACCCCCAATGTTGATTTCTACATCCCCGACCGTTACGACGAGGGCTACGGCGTGTCCTACAAGGGAATAGACTGGGCCATCGAAGGCGGATTCAAGCTCATTATCACCCTCGACTGCGGCATCAAGGCCATTGATAAGGCAGAATATGCCGCGTCGCGCGGCGTGGATATGATAATATGCGACCACCACCTTCCCGAGGAGACCCTCCCGAGGGTGGTTGCCGTGCTTGATCCCAAGCGGGAAGACTGCCATTATCCTTTCGACGACCTGTCCGGTTGCGGCGTGGGATTCAAGCTTGTCCAGGCCTATTCGCAGCGTTACGGAGTGCCCTTCGAAAGCCTTGTGCCGCTGCTGGACCTGCTGGTTGTGAGCATTGCTTCGGACCTTGTGACCATGGTGGGCGAGAACCGCACCCTTTCGCATTTCGGGCTCAAGCAGCTCAACGAGAATCCCCACAAGGGCCTGCTGGCCATGATCAACCTCTCCAACCTGGAGCCGGGCCATATCACCATTGACGACATCGTGTTCAAGATCGGCCCTCGCATCAACGCCGCCGGCCGCATGGAGTCGGGGCGCCTGGCTGTGGAGCTGCTCACGGCTGAAGATGTGGGACAGGCGATGTTCATAGGCGAGAAGATCAACGAGAACAACAACGACCGCAAAAACATAGACCGCGAGGTCACCAAGGAAGCCCTCGAGATGGTTGAAAGCGGCAGGTGCCTGGCCAGGGAGAACGCAACGGTAGTGTACAACCCCCGCTGGAGCAAGGGCATTGTGGGCATTGTTGCGTCGCGCCTGGTCGAGGCTTATTACAAGCCTACCGTAGTTCTCACCAAGAGCAACGGCTTCGTTACCGGATCGGCCCGCAGCGTTCAGGGATTTGACTTGTATGAAGCAATCGAGAGCTGCGCGGACCTGCTGGAGAATTTCGGCGGCCATGTCTATGCCGCCGGCCTTACCCTGAAAGAGGAGAATCTTGAAGAGTTCGCCCGCCGGCTTGACAACTTCATCGCCGGAAAAATAACGGCCGAGATGCTTGTGCCGGTGGTGGATATCGACGCCCGCCTGGATTTCTCCCAGATTTCGCCCAAGTTCTTCCGTATCCTCAAGCAGTTCCAGCCATTCGGCCCCGGCAACGGCAACCCCGTGTTCGTTACGGAAAATGTATACGATGCGGGCAACGGGCGCAAGGTCGGCGGGGGCGGAGTGCACCTCAAGCTGGACCTTATCCAGGAGTCGCAACCCTATCACCAGATAGCCGCCATAGCCTTCAACATGGCGGAATATTACGATTACATAAAATCCGGCAACCCTCTCGACGTGTGTTACTCCATAGTCGAGAATTACTATCGCGGCAATTCCACTATACAGCTGCGCGTAAGGGATCTCCGGGAAAGAGAAGAAATAATATGAAAAAAGCCATCCTGACCGTGTCCGCCGCTCTTGCGGCGTTTTTGTGCGTATATGCCCAGCCAGCCCCCGGCAGTTTCACCCGGACTTGGGAGAAAGGCCCCGAATGGCTCAAGAATGCCGTCATCTACCAGGTATATCCCTCGTCTTACAAAGACTCCGACGGCAACGGAATAGGCGATATCCCCGGCGTCATTTCCAAACTGGATTATATCCGGAGCCTCGGCGTCACCGCCATCTGGTTCAACCCGCTGTTCGAGTCGGGATGGATAGACGGGGGCTACGACGTGATTGATTTCTACCGTGTCGATCCGCGCTTCGGTACCAACAACGACCTTGTGGAACTCATACGCCAGGCCCACTCCATGGGTATCAAGGTAATGCTGGACCTGGTTGCCGGCCACACTTCCGACAAGCACCCGTGGTTCCTCCAGAGCGCGCAGGATACCAATCTGCAGTACTCCGATTACTTCATCTGGAGCGACCGCCTGCCGGACGAGAAGGCGGAAAAAGATCTGGAGAAGATGCTACAGGACCCGAATTACATGCAGAACACCACAGGCAAGTGGATGAAGAGCAAGTATCCGCGTGCGAAGTATTATAACAAGAATTTCTACGCCTGCCAGCCTGCGCTCAACTACGGCTATGCCAATCCCGATCCTAATCATCCCTGGGAACAGGGAGTGGATGAGCCGGGGCCGCGTGCCGTACGTCAGGAGCTGAAGGACATACTGGCGTTCTGGTATGGCAAGGGTGTCGACGGTTTCCGTGTGGACATGGCCTCCAGCCTGGTCAAGAACGACCGCGACAAGACGGAAATAATGCGCCTGTGGCGTGAGATGCGTTCCTGGCAGGATGCCAATTATCCGGACAGGGTGCTGATGGCTGAATGGAACGACCCGAAGTACTGCCTCGCCGGCGGCTTCAATGTGGACATGAACCTCAACAGCACCACTACGGCCATAAGGCAGATGTACTTCGACCGCAAGCACCAGGCCGACGGGGGCTGCTACTTCTCGCTCAACGGCGGGCAGCCGTCGGTGAAGGACTTGTACGGGAACCCCTGGCCTGAAGATAAGGTGGCGCGTGACGTAACTCCGGCGCAGATGCTCAAGAGTTTTTACGACCATTTCACCGATGCCGTCGAGTGGACGCGCGACTGGGGCTACTATGCCACGATTACGGGCAATCACGACCATCTGCGATTCAATACGGGCGCACGCAACGACCCTTCGCAGCTGAAGGTGATGATGGCGTGGGTGCTTACGATGCCCCTGCCTATTCTTTATTATGGCGATGAGATAGGCATACGCAGCCTGGTGGACTTGCCAAACGTTGAGGGAGCCAACCACAACGGCAAGGAGAGGGCGGGCGGACGCAGCCCCATGCAATGGGATTCTTCCGTGAATGCGGGATTCAGCACCTGTAAGCCCGAAGATATCTACATTCCCGTGTGCCCGGAATGGACTCCTGCCACTTCATACCCGGCATATCTTGAATGGAAGGCTGCCGGATCAAAGAATCCCACTGCGTCAGGCGCCATTACCGTGGAGTCGCAGGATGCCGATCCCGCGTCCCTTCTTAACTGGACCAGGGCGCTGATCAGCCTGCGGAAGAGTACGCCGGCGTTCTGGGCGGATTCGCGATTCGAGCCGGTTTTCAATGAGGCGCAGCCGTATCCTATGCTCTATTATCGCACTGACGGCAAGGATACTTATCTGATAGCGCTTAATCCGACGTCCAGGCAGCAGACTGTGACTCTGGACCGTAAATCGTCCGATTTTTACAAGGCCATGCAGTTCGGCAAGGCCAAGTACAAACTTACCCGCAAAGGGGACCGCCTCACTCTCGGTCCCGTCTCGGCACTCATCGTAAAATTGGATTAGCGGCGGAGACTGCTGCCGCCTCCGCTGATGATTCCAAGGAATTGGATACGGTGTACCAAGACGTGACGCAGCGGCTGAGGCCGCCGACCACTCCGAGGCCGTCGTGAACGTTGGTGTAGGTGAAGTTGGGCGGCGACAGACCGAAGTTGGACAACATATTGTAGGACTCCAGATACATCGCCTTGCAGTAATTGAACAACTCCTCGCTGAGCGCGTAAACCTCCAGCATCAGCTCGCTTTTCCCTCCGATCACCTGATAGAAAGGCTGTTCCGGGTCATAATTTGACAGGAAATCGGGATCGGCACTGAAATCCAGCCCTATCGACGGCCCGAAAGCCGAAGAGTCCATCGAATTAAGATAGAAAGAATAAGTATCGCCGTCGAACATCTTGCTCCCGAGCAGCATCATAGGCTCGTCGCTGAAAGTGTTCCTGCCCAGCATGCCGTTCCAATACGGCACATGCGCAAAAGCGTCCAGGTCAAGGGAATTAAGGTCCGCGGTCGATGCCAGATGCCCCGGGAAGGCGGCAGATATAACCTCTGTCGTATCCAGGATTATGCCCGGAGGCATTTCGAACCAGGGTACGATCCCGGGTTCGTCGTCATCATAATATTCGAACGGCGTGTGCGCACTGACGTATGTAGTCCGCACGACCACTTTGAGTCCGTAATAATCGTTCTCCGAAACCGCTTTCTTCAGTTTGAGCTTGACGCTCAGGAACTCGGTGGAATCGATGTTCTGCTCTCGCTTTATAACTACGTCCGCAATCTCCGGCAGGGGCGGAATAACTGTGGATGCGTGGGCGGTTTTGGTGTTGCGTCCCTTCAGGGACAGGTCTATCTTGTCGCCCGGCTTTAACGGCGACGGCGTTCCCGCGCTTGCAAAACGGGTGTTTCCTTCCGGATTATAAAGCTGAAGCTCGTCCGTCTCCTCCTTGGTAAGATAGACTATTTGGGCGGGAGAACCGTTCACCGTCACCGTCAGATCCGAATCTTCGAAAACATAGGGCTTATCCGAAGTCTTCCCGAACGCCGGCTCGGCATATCCTATCAATATTCTGGACGTTTCAGGTGAAGGGACGTACTGCACGTACATCTTGCTGTCCGAAATCTTGTCGAGTTCGAACCGCATCTCGCAGGCGGGGAAAGCGGCCAGCATGACGCCCAGTGCTAAATAATGCAGAAGTTTTTTCATGTCCGTCAGAATTTATATGAAATGCTGAGCGTAGGAATGATGGGCACCAGCCCGTAGGCAAGGCCGTAATAGTGGTCGTTCTCATCCACGTCGAGCATCGCAAACGAAGCGTTCATGTGGTTGTACACATTGTACACGCTGAGGTTGAGATTCCAGCGCCTGCCTTTGCGGGTGTAGCGGCTGTAATCGATGCCGACGTCAAGGCGGTGGTAGTCGGGAAGGGCGGTGTTGTACGGCGATTCATACAGCATCGACGACACCCTGTCCCGGTACATTATAACGTGGCTCGGGAAAGTGATGCGGTTGCCGCTGTGATAGTTCCAGTTGAAGAAGAAACTCCAGTGACGGTTCGGCCTCCAGCTTCCTATAAGGTTGATTTTGTGAGGGTTGTCGTTGCGGTCGAGGAAGGGGAAGGGGTAATATGCCTTGAATTCGCGCAAGGTACGGCTGAGGGTGTAGTAGGCCGAAAGCTCCAGCTTGGGCGTGGTATAGGTGGTCTCAAGTTCGAGGCCGTATGATTTTCCCTTGCCGGAGGTAAATGACTTCTCCCAGTTGACCAGAGGGGGGTAGAAGGCGTTGGCGCCGTTGTAGGCGAGCATATTGTTCATGGTCTTGTACCAGCCTTCTATGTTTATCTTGAACTTGCCGGGAGTGAAGTACAAGCCTCCGGCAATCTGGTCCGACATCATGGGGCCAGCTCCCGTGGTGGACGGCATCCAGCTGTTGGTGGGCAGGTCGATGTACATTGCCGACACCAGGTGGGCGTACTGGCTCATGCGGGTGTACGACAGCTTGGCGCAGATGTCGCGGTTTATCAGCCATTTAAGGGCCGCACGGGGCTCCAGGCGCGCCCATACCCTTTCGCCGGTGGCGAAAAGCGATGCCCGCATGCCGGCGTTCAGGGTAAAATTGTACGTGAGAAATATCTCGTCTTCGAGATAGGTCGCAGGCTCGAAGGCATGGTAGCTTCCTCCCACCTTGTCCTTATCTTCTTCGGGCTTCAGCCCCGGAAAACTCTGGTACTGTACGTACTCGCGGGCGGTTTTATAAAAATGGTACGCCGCCGTGGCGCCGAAGCGCAGGTGGTTGTAGTCGTTGGGGAAGAAATCGACATCGTACTTCACTCCGGCGTCCGAGACCGAGCAGATATTGTCGTCCTGCATCTTTATGCGGTACTCTTCGCCGTCTTCTTTGGAATTGATGTCGAA
>JAFZBM010000125.1 GCA_017561765.1 Bacteroidales bacterium
GTATCGTGTGTTATGCCGAGGAGGGATTGGCCGTCACTGCCGGTGAGCAGTGCGGCATCATCAAGTTTGGTTCGCGTATCGATTTATTCCTTCCCCTGGACGCCAGGATTGTGGTCGGCGACGGCGACAAGGTCCGCGCCTGTGAAACTGTAATCGCACATCTTTAGCCCTCCGGTCCCTGCTGGGGCAGCAGAACTTCGCTTCGCTCATCCCAGCCTCCAGCTGGGATGACTCCAATCCCCCTGCACCCCCAGGGGACTGAGGGGCGATCCCCTCAGACTTCCCCGGCCCCTCCCGTTCACGTGGTCACGGGCGGCCACGGTTCTGCTGCCCCGGCAGGGACCGGGGGCTACGTCAGGCGATTATGCTACCGGTGGGCGGGACGGAGCAGGTCGAGAACGGTCTTGACAGGGTTGAATGTCTCGGCCGGCACTTCCACGAACAGCGTATTCCAGTCTGACATGGATCCGTTCCAGAGTCCGGGCAGTTCCAGAGCCTTGAGCGGACGTCCTTCATAACTCTTGCTGCTGATGAATCCCGTTTCTTCATCAACATACTTGAGAAGATCGAACTTCTCGCCCTTATAGTTCCTCAGGCAGCATACAAGGTCGACAGGATTGAAGTGCGTGGCACTCTTGAGTGCCGCTACGGCGGCGGGATCGTCGGGATTGATCTGTGCCCCTTCGAGAATCTGCAGGGATGTGCTTCCGTCGGCAGCGCGTACTATGAAAGGACCTCCTCCCGGTTCTCCTTCGTTCTTGACCATACCGCAGACGCGTATGGGGCGGTTGAGCTTGGCGATAAGGGCCTCTGCGCGGTCGCGGCAGTCCCTTGCCGGCGGCATTTCAATGCAAAGTTCGTCCTTAAGGAATTCTTCCACCTCGTTGCAGAGTTCCTGGCATTCAGGAGTGGCGAACGGGTCGTCAAGAAATACATTGTTGCCCGGAATAAAAGCAAAGTCGGATAAATTCTTGCGGAGTTCCGTCAACTGGTCGAAGGTATATAAATAGTCGAAGATGCGGTCGCGCAATTCGAGGGCACGGCCCATCAGGACCTTTTTCCATTTATAAGTGACCGGCTGCATCCGTTCAACGCACACATTGTCGATGTTCTTGATAGACACCAGTTCTTCGTCCACCTTGCCCAGATTGTAGATCAGTGCGCCGTGGCCGGCGGGGCGGAACAGGGGAGTGCCGTCGTCCTTGAGGAAGGGCTTGCCGTCGGGAGTGGCGGCCACGGTGTCGGTGGCTTTGTCCTGGTAAGTGAACTCAACGTCGTATTTTACTCCGTAGCGCTGCTCATACTTGTCTTTGATCTCCGCTACTGCAGCTTCGAAGAGTTCCCTGTGCTCAGGGGAGATGGTAACCACCAGCTTCACGCTGCCGTCCGCGTTGCGCATATATGCCTGGCCTTCAACAAAATGTTCTGCGATGGCTGTGCGTACTTCCTGGGGATAGTGGTGGAACTTGAGCACTCCCTTGGGCTTTTTGCCATATGCGAGACCTTCTTCGCCAAGCAGCTTGCGGGCGGTGGAGCAGGGATCGTACGGTGCCGTTCCGAACACTGCAGGATCGTAGAAAGCGAAGTCTTCAAGGCTGGAAGCCAGCTTGCGGACTGCGTCGTTTTCCTCTTCCGCTCCTGCGAAAATGTCTTTGAACATGCGTGACGCGGCACCTGAAGCCGGGACGAATTTGCATCGTCCGGAAACATCCGCATCGTCGGAATAGGCTTCGGCGGCTGCGGCCTCTTCGGGACTCAGAACTTTAATGCCCTTGCCGGGCGTAGCGGGAGAAACGATGTCGAGCCAGGGAAACCCCTTTTTGATGCGCTCGAGTTCAGCGTTGATTTTAGCGTTGTTCATATTATGTCAGTCTATAAAAAATTCTCTTCTGTAGCGGTAGTGCTCCCTCAAATATTCAAATTCATCGGGATGAATCCTGAACATGAAGTCATCTGTAAAAATAGGGTAGTTGTACTGGAGCGTCGATGCTATCTGCCCTTCGCTGAGGCCGCGCAGGTCAAGTTTGATGGCATCTTTGGGCTCGTTGCCGGGGTTGGGGAAGAACTCATACAGTTCTTTAAGGGCGAAGTACCGGGCCACCGAACGCACTGCCATGGAAGTACCCAGAAGCTTGCCTTGATAGGAGTAACCGGCGATGTGCGGAGTGGCTATGTCAACCTTGGATGCCAGTTCCTTGTTTATATGAGGCTCGTTGCACCATGTATCAACGATGACGGGGCCCAGTTTTGGCAGGGCTGCCAGCAGATCGTCCTCGTTTACAATCTCGCCCCTGGCCGCGTTGATGAAAAACGCTCCCAGCTTCATTTTGGAGAAGAAGGCCGCGTCTGCCATCTTTCTCGTGCTCGCATTCAGCGGCACGTGAAGGGTCACTATATCAGAGTTGCGCAGCAGATAATCCAGGTCGCAGAAGAGTGCGGGGCCTTCCGCCTCGGCGCGCGGCGGATCGCAGAGCAGCACGTTGAATCCCAGAAGCCTGAGTGCATTTGCGACCCTGCTTCCCACGTTGCCGACACCGATTATTCCGACCTTGGCCCCCTCGAGCCGTATGCGTTTGCGGGCGGCGGTGCCGTAAATGGCGGAAAGCACATAGTTCATAACGCCGCCGGCATTGCATCCCGCGGCATTGCAGATATAGATGCCACGCTGTTTGCAGTATTCAAGGTCGACATGGTCGGTACCTATGGTTGCTGTGGAGATAATTTTGACATTGCTTCCCTCGAGAAGCCCTGCGTCGCATCGGGTCCTTGTGCGTATGAGCAGGGCGTCCGCATCCCTGACGTCTTCGGCTCCGATGGACGGGCCGTCAAGATAAGTGACTTCCCCGAAAGGCTCGAGGACCCCTTCGATGAAGGGTATGGCTTTGTCGATTACGAATTTCATTTCAATACGATTTCCTCCACCCAACTTGCGTTAAAGTCCTCCTGTTCAAACAGTTCGTCCCGTCCCAGACGGTCATTTATCATTTCTTTGAGAAACTCCTTGCGGGGAGCAAGCTGGCTCCTTACCACCGAGGAATTCAAGGTTATGTAAAGTTTTCCTTTGCGGAAATAGCGCTTCAGTGTAAACGGCCCTGCGCCGGATACGTCGTCCCAGGCCTTGAAAATAAGCCTGGTATTCAGGCCCGTGGTCAGATGTGACGAGCGCAAGTATTCTTTTATGGCCGATGCCAGCGGCAGGGCGTTTTTCCGTTTGATCCTAAAGCTCTCCATCGATTTTGCTGAATGTGCCTGCAGAGGCTTTGAAATATGCGCGGTCCGAGGTAATCCTGTCCACCAGCGACTCGGTGCGGGCCTTGTCGGTGTCGGACAGGAAAATCTGGCCGAAGTCATGGCCCGCGACCATCTGCAGCATATTGCCTACCCTGTCCATGTCGAGTTTGTCGAACAAGTCGTCAAGCAACAGGGCGGGAGGCATGCCGCAGACATTCTTCATGACTTCGTACTGAGCAAACTTGAGGGCAACAAGGAAGGACTTCTGCTGGCCCTGGGAGCCGCAACGGCGTATGGGGAAATCCTCCATCGTGAAAATGAAATCGTCACGGTGTATGCCCGACACGGTATATCGTGACGCGAGGTCGCGTTCGCGGTGCCGGCGCATCAGGGATATGAACTCTTCGGACTGCAAATCCGATTTATACCTTATGCTCACTTTCTCCCTGCCGCCGGAAATCGCTTCGTAATAACGTGATACAAGCGGCTTCATGCTGCATGCGAACTGCTCACGGGCGGCGGCTATGTCCCTTGCCGGACCGGCCATGCGGGAGTCGAAAGCGTCCAGCAGTTCCGGATCGGGCCGTTCTTCCTTGAGCAGGCGGTTGCGCTGGGCAAGCAGGCGGTTGTATTGCTGCATGTCGGCCAGATATTTCCTGTCGGTCTGGGACAGGAAAGAATTGACGAAACGCCTGCGCTCCTCGCCGGATTCGCTGACGAGTTCGGTGTCGGCGGGGGAGACCATCACCACCGGTAGCACGCCTATATGGTCGGAGATGCGTCCGTAAGGCTTGTCATCCTTGAGCACTTTCTTGTCGCCTCCGTCGGTAACTTGTATGGAGAAGCGGCTGCAGGAGCCGTCTTCCATGGTATATAAACCGCTTATTGCGAAGGAGTTGCAGCCATGCCTGAAATTGAATTTCTCGGCAGGACGGATGCCGCTCTTGGTCATAGACAGGTAATGAATCGCATCAAGCAGGTTGGTTTTGCCCTCTCCGTTTCCTCCCCAGATGCAGTTGATGTTGGGAGAAAAAGAGACTTCCTGCAACTCTATGTTGCGAAAATCCTGTATGATTATTTTCTGCAGAACAGGCATAATGCAAAATTAGGTTTTTTTAATTGAAATTACTACCTTTGTCAGCTAATTTATCGGAAAATTAAAACTATTGTATATGGCAAAGGCAAATGTTAACGAAAAGGAAGCACTCCGTAAGGAAGCTCTTGAGGAGACTGTTTCCAAAACTGATCAGTTTTACAATGAACACAAGAAGACAATCTGGACGGTGGTCTGCTGCCTGGCGGTCATAGCCCTCGCAGTCTTCGCATACATCAAGTTGATTTACCAGCCCAAGTGCGTCGAGGCCGCCCAGCAGGCTTATCCTGCCGAGCAGAGTTTTGCCGACGGCGAGTATGAGCTTGCTCTCCGCGGAGACGGCAATGTGCTTGGACTCGCAGATATAGTGGAGCAGTACGGCGCCAAGGCGGGTTCTTCCGTTTTCATGGCAGCCGGCGTGAGCGCCCTTCAGCTCGGCGAGTTCGAAGAGGCTCTCGGCTACCTCAAGAAATACAATGGCAAGGAGCCCATTGCGGCTGCACGTGCGATTGCCTGCCAGGGTGATGCCTACGCCGGCCTGGAGAAATATCCCGAGGCTGTGTCCGCTTACATGAAGGCCGCCGGCAAGGCTGACAACATGTTCGCCGCCGGGTATCTCCTCAAGGCCGGTATCCTCTATGAGGAAATGGGCGACAAGGCCAAGGCTCTCGAATGCTACAAGACCATCAAGGACAAGTATCCCCAGTCCATCGAGGGATATGATATTGACAAGTATATCACCCGTGCCGAATAATTATGGGAAGAGCATTTGAATTCCGCAAGGAAAGGAAGCTGAAGCGCTGGGGCCACATGGCCCGTACCTTCACCAAGCTGGGCAAGGAAATCACCATCGCCGTCAAGCAGGGCGGTCCTGACGTTACCGGCAACCCGCGCCTCCGCGCCCTCATGGCCGAGGCCCGTGCCGAGCAGATGCCCAAGGAGAATATCGAGCGTGCCATCAAGAAGGCCACCGAGAGCAAGCAGGGCGACTTCAAGGAGATAATCTACGAAGGTTTCGGCCCCTTCGGCATTGCCTATCTGGTGGAGGCGGCAACTGACAACAACACCCGCACCGTGGCCAATGTCCGCAGCTATTTCAACAAGTGCGGCGGCTCCCTCGGAACCAGCGGCAGCGTGTCTTTCATGTTTGACCGCAAGTGCACGTTCCGCGTCAAGGAAAAGGTAGGAATCGAC